>FR889409.1:0-2022 GCA_000432895.1 Firmicutes bacterium CAG:449
TTCTGAAAACAAGTTTTTAGTATAACTAAGAAAGAAAATAATCATTTTAAATATTAATATCACCATTTGCATATATTGTAATGGTGATTTTTTTGAAATTTTATTTAATAGGGATAAAAGGTTCTGGAATGGCTAGTTTAGCAAATATCTTACTAGATGATGGCTATGAAGTAGTTGGTAGTGATGTTAATAATTATATATTTACTGAAGAAAGGTTAAAGAAAAGAAAAGTAAAAATATTTTCTTTAGATAATAAAGAATATTTAGATAATTGTTTTATTATTGTTGGTCATAATTTTATGGATGAATATTTAATAAAAGATTTTCAAAAAAAGCATTTACCTTTTTTAGAATATAATAAATTTCTTTCTTTTTATTTAAAAAAAGATAATCTTGTGTGTTGTTCAGGAAGTCATGGTAAAACCACTTTAGTGGGTTTACTTGCCTGTGGGAGTGATAAATCATCTTTTTTAAGAGGTGATGGATATGGAAAAAAACAAATTAATGAAGATTTTTTCTTTTTGGAAGCTTGTGAATATCAAGAACATTTTTTAGTATATAAACCTTATTTTTCTTTTATTTGTAATATTGATTATGATCATGTTGATTATTATAAAAGTGAATCAGATTATATTTTAGCTTTTAATAAATTTGCTTCTTATTCTAGTATTGGTTTAATTGATTATGATTCGTTTTATAAAATCAATAATCCATATTTTTTCACTTATGGAATTGATGATCGTGCGGATTTTTACGCGGAAGATTTTTCTTTTGATGAAAATGGTATTAAAGGAAAATTATATTTTCAAACAGAATTTATTACTGATTTTAAGTTTAATAATATGTATGGGTTACCTTTAATTAAAGATGTTGTCGGTGTTTTAGCTTTTTATTTTTTACATCATTATGATTTAGAAAAAGTAAAGAATAATTTACAAAATTATCAAATGGCTCAAAAAAGATTTAATATCAATAAAATTAATAAACAAATTTATATTGATGATTATGCTCATCATCCTTCACAAATGAAAGTAAATTTAGAAAATGTTAAAGTTTTATTTCCTTTTTATAAATATGTTGCAATATATAAACCAGATCGCGTTAGTCGTTTAGAATATTTCTATAAAGATATTAAAGATATTTTATCAAAATATGATTTGGCTTTTATTTGTGATTTTAATGATAAGACAAATAAAGATTTACTAAATAAATTTAATTCTGAAAAAATAATTTATCTAGAAAATATAAATAATATTAAAAATTATTTAAATAAAGATTATAAATATGTTTTTTCTTTGATGTCTAGTAAAGATTTAAATCTAATTAAAAATATTATAATTAAATTTTTTAATAAAAATTAACTTAATAATATGTTATGATTATTTTTGTCTATCGAGGATTAAAAAATGGAATTATTATCTCCTGCAGGAAATTATTTATCGGCTTTATGTGCATTTAATGCTGGTGCGGATGCAATATATTTAGGTGGAAAAGCTTTTTCAGCTAGAATGAGTGCGGATAATTTTGATGATGAAGAAATGAAAAAAATTATTATTTATGCTCATTTATTAAATAAAAAAGTATTTGTTACAATGAATACTTTAATTTATCAAGATGAATTTAATAAAGCAGTTAAATATGCTGAATTCCTTCATCAAAATAATGTTGATGGTTTAATTATTCAAGATTTAGGATTTGCTTTTTATTTACATCAAGTTTATCCTAATTTAATTTTACATGCTTCCACTCAACTTAATTGTCATAATCTTAATCAAGCAAAAGCTTTAAAAAAGATTGGGTTTAAAAGAATTGTTTTAGCTCGAGAAGCTCCGTTATCTTTAATTAAAGAAGTAAAAGCAATTGGTTTAGAAGTTGAAGTTTTTATTCATGGAGCTTTATGCGTAAGCTTTTCTGGCAATTGTTTAATGTCATCATTTATTGGGGATAGAAGTGGAAATCGAGGAAGATGTGCTCAACCATGTCGAATGAAATATTCTTTAATGAAAGAAAATGAAGAAATTA
>FR889409.1:2095-5457 GCA_000432895.1 Firmicutes bacterium CAG:449
TATTGATGAATTAAAAAAAGAAAATGTTGATTCTTTAAAAATTGAAGGAAGATTAAAACAATTAGAATATGTTTATTTAGTAACAAAAGCATATCGTAATGCTTTAGATAAAAATAATAAATCTTTAAAAAATGATCAAGAAAATTTACAAAATATATTTTCAAGAACTTTTACTAAGGGATATATGTTTAACGAAAGCATTTTTTCTTTATTAAATCAAAATTCTTCTTCTCATCAAGGCGAAAGAATTGGTTATGTTAAATATGTAAAAAACAATAATATTTATATTTTTTTAGAAAAAAATATTCATCGTTTAGACGGGATTAGATTTAATGATAATAAGCAAAATGGTTTGCAAATTCAAAAAATGTTTGTTAATCATACACCTGTTGAAGAAGCTAAAAAAGGTCAAATTATTGAAATTAAAAATGTGTCATTTTTAGTAAAAAATGATGTCGAAGTAATTAGAACTTCTTCTTATTTACTAATAAAAAAAGTCGAAGAAGAAAATAAAAAAATATATAAAAGAAAAATAAGTGGAAGAATTACTGCTTATAAAAATAAACCATTAATTTTTGAAATTTTTATTGGTAAAGCAAAAATAAAAAAAGTAAGTTCTTTAGTACAAACTGCCTTAAATAAAGGAACTAGTAAAGAAAGAATTATTGATCAGTTTACAAAAGTTAATAGTTTACCTTTAACCTTTGAAAAAATAGAATTTAATGGTGATGAAGACATTTTTGTTCCTATAAGTCAAATTAATGAATTAAGAAATAGTGCTCTTGATGAATTAGTAAAACTATTTACTAAAGAAAATAAAATTATAAAAAATGAATATAGTTGTTCATCTAGTAAAGAAAGTGAAAAGTTATTAAATTTAACTATTACTTCTAAAATAAAATATCAAAATATTGATACTTTAACTAAAGCAAATAGAATTAATTTTAAACATTTAAATTATGAAAAAATGATGGTTGATTATTTTGTGGAAGGGAATTTATTAATAGCAAGTCCATATTGTAATATTACTAATTCGTATGCTTTAGATGCTTATTTTGCTTTTAACTATCAAAAATGTTTTCTTTCTAATGAACTTGATAAAGATAGTATTAAAAATATTATTGATGATTATTATTTTAGACATCAAATTTATCCAAATGTGGGCTTACAAATTTATGGAAGATTAGAAATGATGATTATGAAATCATGTCCAATTGGTACATATTATCATAATCAAAAAGATCATTGTAATAGATGTAAGAAAAATCAATTTTATTTAAAAGATCGTATGAATGCATTATTTCCTTTAATTAGTGATGAAAATTGTATTACCACAGTTTTAGATTATCGAATTTTATATTTAATTAACCGTCTTGATGAATTAAAAAATATGCATATTAAAAATTATTATTTGTCATTTACTTTAGAAAATGAAGATGAAGCAAAGAAGATTATCGAAAATGTTTATAATAATTTTAATGAAGAGAATACTTTAAATAATTCATCATATTATTTAGGTCATTATATAAGAAGGGCATTATGAAAAATATTTATATTTTATGTGGTGTGCAAGGATCTGGTAAATCAACATATGCAAAAAATAATAAAGATAATTTAAAGGCAAAAATTGTTTCTACTGATCAAATAAGAAAAGATTATCCTCTTAAAGAAATTGATGTGTTTCCTAAAGCATTTTCTTTAATTAAAGAATATTTATCTGAAGGATATAATGTCATATTTGATGCGACAAATATTAACAAAGAAAAAAGAAAAGAAAACCTAGAAGGAATCTTTTCTTATGTTAATAGAAACGAAGTAAAATTAATTTGTATTTGCTTAAATACTAATAAAAATCTCTGTAAAGAAAGAGTTAATTTAAGAAATAATTTAGCTAATGAATTATATTTACCTTTAAATGTGATTGATAATTATTTTTTAATGTTTGAAAAACCGACTTTAGAAGAAGGATTTGATGAAATAATTTTTCTAGATGGAGAAAAAATTGGTATTTAAAAAGAGAATTTTTTGATTCTCTTTTTTGTTTAAATTTTTAATAATCTAACGATATCTCTAGCAATCATTGCTTCTTCGTCAGTAGGAATAACTACGACTTGAATCTTTGATTCAGGTTTAGTAATAAAGCCTTCTTTCCCACCAAATATTTGATTATTAGCTTCTTCATCAATTACTACACCCAATGCTTCTTTAATATTTTCAAGAACATTATGTCTCATTGTTGGTGAATTTTCTCCAACACCTGCGGAGAAAACAATTAAATCACAACCACCTAATCTAACATAATATTGACCAATATAATCAGCAATTCTTCTTGCATACATTTTATAAGCAAGTTTTGCTTTTTCATTACCTTCAGCAATCGCTTTTTCAACATATCTAGTATCGGAAAAGCCACATATTCCAAGTAATCCAGATTGTTTATTAAATTCTTGATAAATTTCTTCACAAGATTTACCAGTATGAGTAACTAAATAATTCATAACTGAAGCATCAATATCACCAGTTCTTGTACCCATCATAATTCCTGCAAGTGGAGTTAAACCCATTGAAGTAGTGACACATTTACAATCATAACTAGCGCATAAAGAAGCACCTGAACCAATATGACAAGTAATAACTTTTTTACCTTTAGTGAATTCTTTAGCTCTTTCAGCAAGATATTTATGTGAAGTACCATGAGCACCATATTTTCTAACCATATATTTTTCATAGTATTCATATTTGCATGCATACATATAATCTTCTGGAAGCATTGTTTGGTGATATGCAGTATCAAAAACGGCTACTGATTTTACATTTGGTAAAATAGTTTTAAAAGCACGATATCCGATTAAATGAGCTTTATTATGTAATGGAGCAAGTGGAATTAATGATTCAATTAATTTTTCTGATTCATCATCAATAATAACTGAATCAGCAAAATAATGACCACCTTGAACAATTCTATGACCAATACCTTTAATTTCATCAAGTGAATTTACACAATGATGTTCAAGAAGTGAGTCAACTAAATATTTAACTGCGACTTCATGATCAGGTAAATATACTTCTTTTTCAAATTTTTCACCATTCATTTTGAAAACAAAATTACCCATTTGTAAACCGATTTTTTCAAGTAAACCAGAGCAAATAACTTTTTCTTCTGGCATTTCATAAAGTTTAAACTTTAAAGAAGATGATCCAGCGTTAACTGCGATAACTTTTGACATTTATTTTTTCTCCTTAAATTATATTTAACATAATAATTTTAATGATAAAAAAAATTTTTTTCAATTTATATTATTGAATAAATAAATTTAATTAATAAATATGTTAAAATGTAATATAATTTATATATTATATAT
>FR889410.1 GCA_000432895.1 Firmicutes bacterium CAG:449
ACTATTGGTAGTGGCGCATTAAATGGAGCTGTTGTTGGTGCTGCCAGTGGAGCTCTTATGAGTGCTGGGACATAAATTATTAAAAATGGATTTGAAGATTTCAGTTGGAGCGAAGTTGGAAAAGATACTTTAACCGGATGTATAGCAGGATTTATTGCTGGTGGATTATTTGCCGGAATTCAATATGGACTATCTACTAGTAAAATTGCCAATAGTGTATCAGGATTAAGTAAAGCACAAACTAGATTAAATAATGCATTTAAACCACTAAGTAATATTAAAAATTTATCAAATATGCCATTTAGTGGAGCTAATATTGCTAGAACTGTAGGACAGGTTGCCAAAAATTATAATAATGCTTATTCAACATATATCTTATCAAAAGTTACATATGACGTTGTAAATGCAACTGCAAAAATTATATTTTTTGCACTCGAAAATCTAACTAATTATTTAATTGGACTTATGTTTTAAGGAGAGTGAATTGTAAAAATGGAAATAGAATTTAAAAATTCAATATTTACTTCGAATCAAATAATAATTAAAAAGAAAAAACAAAATATTATTATTCCTTTAACTAAAGTAGATAAACTTCTTTACGCAAAATTTTCTATTAAAAATTATTTTTCTTTAGGATTTGGAGATTGGAGAACTGTTGGTGCGTTATATATTTATTTAACAGAAAAAATTAATAATAAAAAATTATATTGTTTCTTTATTAGATATAATAATCTTACCAAAATTCCTAAAAATATTTTTGAAAAAATTAAATTTTATGCTCCAGGAAATCCATGGTAAAATATTTTATATCCAAAAAATTAAATGTTAAAAAACTATAATCTCATTCCTTTTTATATATCCTTAAAAAATTAATGCAATCATATTATTGGTATTATTAACGAAA
>FR889411.1:0-9601 GCA_000432895.1 Firmicutes bacterium CAG:449
GGTAGAAAGCGGCGAAAAAGCAGGACTCGAAGCGATTAAGCGAGTCTACTTAAAAATGAATGTTAATCAGGCTTAGTTATTTTAAATTATGATGGTATGCAATATAACAAAGATGAGCATTTATTGCAAAATGGCAAGGAAATCACAACTTAAAAAGGTAGATTTTTGAACCTTCTATTTATTTAAGCAGTCTAGAATGCTTATGGTCATTGACTATTATCCACTCGTGAGACTGGATCGTGGACAGCGTAGTGCCTAGAACCACGTTAAAAGGCTAGAGCACATTCGGTAACGGAAATAGTTACAGACCTCCTACTTGTTGGGATGTTTTTCTTTTTTCAGCTGTACGCATTTTTTAAGAAGTGTACGCAAATTGTATTAAAATAGGTTATTCCACACATTTGAAATAGCATTTTACGATAAAGATTATAAAAATGAGAAAACCACATTGTTTTTATACCTTTATTGTAAGAAAAATATTGTTAATATAAAAAGTATTTATTTTTTTCTTAATTGTGAAGGAGAGCATCCTTTTCTATTTTTAATTAATGCAATAAGCCCTCTTGAATCAGCAAAACCCACCTCGTTTGCTATTGTAGTTACAGATAAATCAGTATTTTTAAGTAAACTCAATGCTTCATTTAAGCGCAATTCGTTTTGATATTCTTTGGGAGTAAATCCAGTAAGAGAATGAAACTGTCTTATAAAATAAAACTTATCTGTATGTGCTATTGAAGAAAGAGTTTCAAGAGTTATTTTTTCTTTGTAATGTTCCATTACGTATTTAATCGCTTCTGTAATGCCAGTGCATCCTTCGTTTATGTCACATTTTTGTAAAAGTTCGGTTAACATATTATAAAGAAGCGAAGAAATAAGATATTTATTTTCGTTTCCTGATTGTATCATCGTTGTAATTTGTTGTATAGCACTTGCAAGTGATGGAGGAATAAAGTCTGTCATTATATAAGTAAATTTTGCTTGAAAACTATCGTAAAATCCTTTAACTTCAGGTCCATATAAATATGCAAAATATGCTTCATATGGTATATTTCCACCATTTATAACAGTGTGAGCATCCTCTTGTGAGAAAAATAATGTATCTCCAGCATGTGCTCTATACGTTTTGTTTTTTATTTTTAAAACTACTTCACCCTTAATTATTCCATATAGTCCATAAGAGTTATATCCCGCTCTTGAAACGGAGTGTTTTAATCCACCAATTACATATCCAGATTGCACAACATTATATAATAATGGATGACGATAATAATTATCTGGACGTATGGCTAATGTAGTGCCAGAAAGTAATTCTACAGTTCTTTTAGTTGTTTTCATTTTCTCTTTATTACCTGTAATTGTGTTTAAGTTTGCAATTTTATGTATTGAAACAAAAAGAGCAATTTAATATAACTTAAGTATGCTAGACATTAAAAAATATGTCAACAAAAAAGCAAGATTTAAGGAGAGAAAAAAATGAAAAAAATATCATTTTTAATGCTTTTTAGCGTTTTATCACTATGTCTATGTGCTTGTGAAACAACAAGTGAAAGTAGCAATTCACTTAATAACACTACAAGTGAAAGTAGTTCTTTTGATAAACCAACAAGTGAAAGCAGTACACTTAATGTAACAACAAGTGAAATTAATCCTCTTGATGGTTTTAAAGTAACTTCTGTAGCAGGAGTAGAAGTAAAAGACGATTATGTTACACTTACTCAAGCACAATACGATGATCTTATTTTGTCACCAAAAGAAAAATGTGAATATACACTTCCAAACGAAGTAGACGTAGTAGTTTCAGTAAAAGAAAATCAACTTATTTTTGATTTAACATCTTCAAGTGGAAACACAGCAAAATATATAATTACATTAAATGTATTATCTAATCTTGCCGATATCGATGTAAAAAAAATATATAACAAACAAGTAATCGATGACAAAGTCACATTTACTGAAAGCGAATATGCAGCTTTTTTAAATTTGCAAGATTATGATTCGGTTTGTGAATATCAATCATCTAAAGGTTCAACAGTACAAGTAAATTTTGATAAACAAACTCATTCACTTATATTTAATGTTTTATCTCAAGATGAAACTAAAACAAACAAAGCAAAAATAGAAGTAAATGTTGCTCTTCCTTTTAGCACACATTCTCTTACAGGAAGTGGTGGTAAAAAATATGTTACTTATGATTATGAAAATCTATTATATTCATTAAATGGATCTGCAACAGTCACTGATGAAAACGGAGCAAACTTAAATGGCAGTTATGCCTTTTCAGCACAAATTTATCCTCAATCACTTGCTCAAGGTAGTGAGGTAGTTTTATCAGCAGTTTATGCAGATAATTATCAAATTCGTCTTGTAATGAGGGGAGTAGACGAAAGCCATTATCTTATCTTCTCAGATTATAAAGATAGATCAGAGTTTTTCAACTACAAAGAACATATCGCTTCCACATCATATAATAAAGAACAAGGCATAAATATGGGTGTAATAGTGGATAATGGAAGTATGATAATGACCATAGATGGTAATGTTATTTATAGAAGAACTCTTCCAGAACTCACTTATACTGAAATGTTTATTTCTACTTATGAATGCACTGCACAAATGAAGAATTTACAAATTATATCAAATGAAGCACAAGCAAAAACCATGTATAAAGAGGCACTTATAAATTATAAAGATAAATTAACAGGCGTTTCATTGATAAACACCTCAGAAAATATAAATGAGTTTGTTGAAAATGTTGATGGTGGTGTATATGTTGAAGGTAAAAACTCAAACAAAAGAGTAATGGGTGCACTTTATCAAAACGGAGTACCTGTAGGTGGATATGAATATGCTGTTTCTGGTCATTTGAATATCACTGACACAAAAACATCTGGTGGTGCAGCAAGTAAAATCGAATTACAAATTGCTAAAAATGTACAAAACTTTGTCAAAATCCAACTTTTCCGTTATCCTACAAACAATAGTATTTTTGCTTTCCCAACAGTAAATGGAAAAGATTTAAATAAAGTAACTTGTGAAAATAATACTATGCCAAAAGGAACAGAATATCAAATTGATTACATATTCGTTTATAGTGGACAAGAAATAAAAGTATATTTCAAAGATAAAAATTATTTACCAGATTATAAACTTGTGTACAGTCTAGAAGCAAATTGGGGATATACAATGTTTATAATAGCAATGAGACAATATTGTAATGTAACTTTCGATAATTTCAAAACATATTATGGTGATGATTTTGATGCACTTGTAAATTCTCTTGAAAATCGTACCTTAGAAGTAAAATTTTCATCTGAAAAAGATGCATTTATAGATAATGGTTGTTTTAGTAATGGTAATACAGGTACTTATTATAAAACAGAAAATACATATAACAAAGCATTTGCTTTTAAAGATGATAAATCAGTATGTGGAGAATACTGGCTTATTTCAGGAAAAATGCAATTTGGAGAATATGCTGCTTGGACCCAAGGAGAACTAAGTGCCTATTTTGATGAAGCACATGCCGTTAGATATGTCTTTGAATATACTGGATCATTTTATCAAGTTTTCCACGAAATAAAAAATGGTACTGATAATTGGACAGGATATACCCTAATTGTTAGACCGCAAGTGAAAAACGCTGCAACCATGAATTTTACACTTGTTAATTATGGAGGAAAAACATCATTACTAATAAATGGCTTAGTTTATCATACTGTGGAATTTGAATTTTTAAAAACCGCTACAGCAACAATCGGTGGTAAAGGAGGCACAATTATTTTGAAAAATTTAACAGCAAACACAAATAATCAATATGTAGAAAACTTTGTATCAAATATGAAAGAATATACTTATGTTTCACCTTATGAAACAAGAATTAATAAACTTGCAAAACAATATCAATCAGCTGAAAAAGGTGGTGTACTCATCATGGGTTCAAGCACTATGGATTATTGGAGCGATTGGCAAACTGATATCGGTAATAGACTTGGATACAATGTTGGTATCGGTGGAACAATTGTAGAAGATTGGCTATATGCTTATGATAAACTTGTAAAACCATTTAATCCTTCTACTATTTTGATATATTTAGGTGGTAATAACATTAATAATATGGGCCATACTGGAAAATATACTGAAAGTTTAATGGAAAATTTATTAAACAAAATGCATGCTGATTTCCCAGATGCTAAAATTTACTATATATATTCTATGGCAGTTCCAAGTTGCTATAAAGGTGGCAAATTCAATTATGAATATGGTCAATTTATAGAAGAAATGAAAAAACTTGTAGCGGATACTGATTGGCTTAATGGTATAGATACATTTACTTCTTTAACAAAAGATGGTGAGGCCAGAAAAGATCTTTATAGAAATGATGGTATACATTTAAATGAAAAAGGTTACGACATATTTGCACAAATAATAAACGACGCAGTTTTCAATAAATAAAAGCGGAAGCAGAATAACTAGCAATAGTTATTTCTGCTTTTTTTTATTAGTAATTTATTAAAGGAAAAAAATATTTAAAAACATTAAATAAATATTATGTTTGTGATCTTGGTTTAAGAAATCAAAAAATAGGTTATAGACAAATTGAAATGACTCATATAATTGAAAATATTGTTTATTTAGAATTATTAAGAAGAAATTATCAAGTTGATATTGGAAAAAATCAATAATCTGAGATAGATTTTGTTGTAAGAACTTTTAAAGACTTATATTACATTCAAGTGTCTTTAACAATTGAAGATGAAAATACCAAAAAAAAGAACTAAAAGCATTTAAAGGATTAGATGATGGATTTAAAAAAATTGTGATAACAATGGATAATAATCCTCTAAATAATTTAGAAAATGGATATAAAATGTTAAATATATACGATTTTTTATTAAACGAAAACTCTTTAGAATCAATATAATCAAGTAGAAAATAGTTTTGGAAGAAATTATAAATAGACCATTTTTTATTTGTTATATGATTACATATAAAACTAATTATTAAAAACACAATCAAAAACTTCTTTTGTCCATTCCTTAGGATAACAGAAAAAGAAAGTTTCATGATTCATATTTTGCTCTCTAATATCTGGATTTTTAAAGTGAGTTAAATATCTTTTACGATATTTTTTACCCATTCCTAAAGCATAAAATACATGAACAGTTGTATTTTCTTGATAAATATTTTTATCAATTTTTGTTACTAAATCTGAAACATATTGATTATAAATACTTTTCTTTGTCACAATATTTTTTAAACTAGGAACCATAAATGAATTTAAAAATTCTACCATTTGATTATATCTTGTTGGATCACTTATTTTTATTTTATCTAATTTCTTTTGCATAAAATTAGGTAATTTACCAGTATGAATCATCTTATACATAATTGGAGATAATATTTTCCCTTTTATTGACGCTAAAAGAATATTAGCTTCATCCATATCACTACTACCTAAAATAATATGATCAACTTTAATATTATTTCTTTGTAATAAATAACTTGCAAATGAGCCGCCCAAAGAACAGCCATAAATGCACGAAATATGATTATTAAAGTTATCTTTAATATATTTTTCTATTTTGATGGTTTCATCATCCATACTTAAATATTCACTTTTTTCATTTTCATCAAACCCAGAAAAAGAAACAACTACAGTATAAAATTTTTCCTTTAATAAAGGTAAAACTTTATCAAATAAACTATAATGACAACATGTTCCTGGTATTAATAAAATAACAGGATTAGATTTATTGCCTGATTCATAAAATTTCATAGTTAGGCACCTCTAACTAAAATATAGCACAAATTATCAATAATAATATAACTTATTAAGAAAAAATTTTATAATAAACTACATAGAGGTGAATTAATGAACAAAAATACTATTTCTCAAAATTTCACATTATCTTTAGTGGATTTTATACCTGCAATATTCTTTTTTCTAACTTGTTCTATTTTAGGTTTTTATTTAAATAGTTTTTTATTTATTATAGGCTCATTAATTTGCTTTATTTATAGTTTAAAGTTTTTTGCTTTTAAATTAGATTCATCAAAACTTAAAGCGAATTGAATCGAACAAATATGTAATCCTATTTCTCAACGTGCATTTTTTATTGCAATTCAAATAATGATTTTAAATTAACTGGAGGTAAATATGAATATTACTGTATATTTAGGTGCTAATAAAGGAAATGATCCTATTTTTGAAAATTCAATTAAAGAATTAGGAAATTGGATTGGAGTAAATCACCATACTCTTATTTATGGCGGATCTAAAACTGGTTTAATGGGAATTCTGGCTGAAAGTATTTTAGCTTCTAAAGGAAAAGTTATTGGTGTTGAAGTACAATTTTTTATGGATGAAGAATTACAATTTGAAGGATTAACTGAATTAATCGTTACAAAAAGCATGTCTGAAAGAAAAAATAAAATGATTGAATTAGGAGATGTATTTATTGCTTTTCCTGGAGGAACTGGTACTTTAGAAGAAATAAGTGAAATAATGTCAAAAATATCCTTAAAGCAAATTACCTCACCATGTATTTTTTATAATTTAAATGGTTATTATAATGATATTAAAAATTTTTTAAATTGTATGATTGATAATGGTTTTTCATCTAAAGAAAGACAAAATGGAATATATTTTGCTAATAATTTAGAAGACATTAAAGCAATCATAGAAAAATTTTAATTTGGAAATATTGAATTTTTATGTTACAATTTCTATACAATAATATTCGATAAGGTTAGGTATATTTTTTACCACAGTGCACGAGGATATTCCAAAGTGTATACTGAAGTTATTGTAGGTTAGTTATTACCTTAAAATAACATTGTAGTTCGTAGGTTCGAATCCTACTCGATTAAAAATCGATAACTCAGTGGTTAGAGTAGCAGAATGCAAAAAAAACAACATGTATTATAGAATACAAAAAAATTAAAAGCCCGCGTTAACGAAAGTATTGCTTTTGAGCAATACAAAGTAGTTAACAATAAAATCTAAGCCTTGCTTAAAGAGGATACCGTTATTATTAATTATGATCAATTTTTATTCATCATAAAGCGTAATAACTTAATCAATAACCGCTTATTTTTTATAGGGTAGCTATCAATAATCCCAAATAATGGATTCATATAAAGGAGAAAAACATGAAAACAATTATCGTTGAAGGAAATAAAGGTTTTTTATTTAAAAAAGGTAAATTTATTAAAATGGTCGAAGCAGGAGAATACACCTCATTTAATAAAAGAACTTATGATATTGCTAAAGTAAATGATAAAGAAATAATTACTAATTTAAAAACTGATTTAAATATTTTTACTCAAGATGAGAATTTTATCAATCAAACAATTGTCCATGAAGTAAAAAATGGACAAATCGCTTTACATTTTGTTAATGATTTATTTGAAAGTGTTTTACAAGCAGGTAAACACTATTTTTGGAATATCGATAGAACTCATAGTTTTATTGAACTTGATTTATCTTCACCAATTTTAATTGATAGTTTTCCAAAATCTTTATTAAATGATAATAGACTTATTCCATATATTAAAAAAATTGAAATTAATGATAAAAAAATTGGAGTTTTATATTTTGACCATAAAATACAAGGTTTATTAAATCCAGGAACTTATTATTACTTAAATGGCAATGTTTCTGTTGATTGTCCTGTTTTAGATACTTGCTTAATTTGTCAAGATATCTTAGGACAAGAGATTTTAACTAACGATAAAGTAACATTAAGAATTAGTTGTGTTTGTAATTATAAAATCACCGATTATATTAAAATCGTAAGCGAAATTGATGATTATAAAAATCAACTCTATATTGCTATTCAACTTGCTTTAAGAGACTATATTGGCGAAAGAAATCTTGATACAATCTTAACATCTAAAAAAGAATTATCAGAATATTTAAGTACTTCATTAAAAGAAAAAGGAGCTCTTTTATATTTAGATATTGAAGAAGTATCAGTTAAAGATATTGTTTTACCTGGTGAAATTCGTGATATTATGAATACAGTTTTAATTGCTGAAAAGAAAGCACAAGCAAATGTTATTACTCGTCGAGAAGAAGTTGCTTCCACGCGTTCACTTTTAAATACTGCTCGATTAATGGATGAAAACGCAACATTATATAAATTAAAAGAATTAGAATATGTTGAAAGAATTTGTGAAAAAGTTGGTAATATTAATCTTACTACTGGAGGAGATATCTTATCTCAATTAACAACTGTTTTATCATCGAAAAAAGACTAATTATCTTTTTGATAATATTTAACTGCATAATCAAAACTTTTAAGAAATAAATTCACTGCTTCTTTACTTTCTTTTGCATGTGGAACCATCATATCAAAAGCATGATAACAACCTTCAAAGAATTTAAAGCTAACCTCAACGTTAGCTTTTTTTAATCTAGAAATATACTCTTTTGTTTTCTCATAAAAAGGATCGATTGTTCCTACAAAACTAAAACAAGGAGGTAAACAAGAAAAATCATTTTCTAATAAAGGTAAAACATATTTATTAATATCTTTAACTCCATCTAAATATATTTCCCAAGCTTTTTTATTTTGCTTTTTTAAAATTTTTAATAGAAAATAATTTAAAAATATATCCACTTAAACGTAAATCTTTAGCAATCATTTTACTATTTATTTTCATTATTAGTTCCTTTTTTTATTAATGAATAATTAATTTAATATTTTTTGACTCACATATTTTAATCAAATCATTTTTTTCAAAATATCCTATTGCTTTTGTAATTATATTTTCATTTTCGTGAATGGTAATAAAAGCAACCTTAGGGCTTTGATAAGTAAATAATAATTGTAGCCAAGAAATAAACGAATTAATTTTATAATATTCTATTTGAACAATATCATCATAATTAACAATAATGGCTTGTCCATTTGAAGATAAATTATCAAATTTAATTTCAAAGAATGAATCATTGATTTTAATAAAATTTCTCTGACTATATGCTTCTTTTATTGTAGCAATAATACACACAATAAATAAAAAAATAAAACTCGCTAATATTATATATCCTTGAAAATTTGAAAAAACAATGCAATAAATTGTTAACACAATAATAATTGGTATAAAGAAAACTGAAAGAACAATTATCATAGGTTGTAACATCGCTTTATTTGTATAAATCATCATAAATTATCCAATCCTTATTTACTTTCAAATTAAACATATAAAATATTTTTTTCAACTCCTCTTTTTAATAAGACCTATAATTTAATAATAAATTTGTAATAGTAAGTTTTAAATAATTAATTTTATAATTAAATTATTTTTTCTTTTTATATTTTCTTTTAAAATTTTTTAACTCTTGTTTTTCTTCTTTTGTAAGTTTCATCTCTTTGCCATCAACAATTTCCCACCAAAGAATAATAATAACTAAATAAAGATAATATATTACAATAATTAAGCCGCAACAAATATCAATAAAATTATCATTTATTGAATTACTTATAATTTTGTTTGAAAATAAATCAATTAAAAACAGAATAAAACTAATAATTAAACATACCAAAAATATAAAAATTGGAATAATTTTAAAATAATTATATGGGCTTTCAGGTTT
>FR889411.1:9698-24694 GCA_000432895.1 Firmicutes bacterium CAG:449
TAGCAGATATCGGTCTTCTATCATCATAATTAATAGCAATTGATAACAATAATAAAGATAGAAAAGTTAATATGAGTGATCCCATTATCATTCTCCTTTAAAATCAAAAATAATTTTACTTATCTATTTCTCTACAAAACAATTATAACAAATAAAATCATTATCTTAAAATATTTAATTTATTAACTATTAACTTCTTTTAATAAAATTTGTCCAAGTTTTTTACTACATTTTAATAGTTATTAGCTTCTTAAAAGTGTATAATCTTTAAAAGAGGAAACAAAGAGATGTATCAATCATTATTAACAATTAAACAAACTCAAATTGCCATCAAATTAGTTAAAGATACTTTTGAAGAAAAACTAGCAAAACATTTATCTTTAATAAGAGTAAGTGCTCCATTGTTTGTTGATCCAAATACAGGTTTAAATGATAACTTATCTGGCAAAGAAAAAGCTGTTTCTTTTATTGTTCAAGAAAATAAAAAAGAATTAGAAATTGTTCAATCACTAGCAAAATGGAAAAGATATTGTTTAAAAAAATATAATTTTACTGGTATTTATACTGATATGAATGCAATTAGACCATATGAAAAATTAGATAATATCCATTCATTATATGTTGATCAATGGGATTATGAAAAAGTAATATCTAAAGAAGATAGAAATGAAAATTATTTAAAAAAGACAGTTATAGAAATATATAATGCCTTAAAAGAAACTGCAGAAGTAGTTAATAATGCTTATCCAATTTTAAAAATAGATTTACCTAAAGATATTCATTTTATAACTAGTGAAAAACTTTTATCTTTATATCCAACTTTAAATGCAAAAGAAAGAGAAGATATGATTACTAAAAAATATAAAGCGGTATTTTTAATGCATATAGGAAATAAATTAGAAAATGGTTATCCACATGATGATAGAGCCGCGGATTATGATGATTGGTCATTGAATGGCGATATTTTATTATATAATGAAGTTTTATCCTCTTCTTTTGAAATATCTAGTATGGGTATTAGAGTTAACAAAGAAAGCCTACTTAAGCAATTAAAAATAAAAAACGAAGAATATAAGTTAAATTATGAATTCCATAAAAGTATTATCGATGATCAATTACCTTTAACTTTAGGTGGAGGCATTGGTCAATCAAGAATTTGTATGTTTATGTTAAAGAAAATGCACATAGGTGAAGTGCAAGCATCCTATTGGCCAGAAGAAGAAATAAATTATTGGAAAAAACAAAATGTTGAATTATTATAAAAGTGAGGTTAATTAAATGAAAAAAATTATTTTAACAGGTGATAGACCAACTGGAAAATTACATATTGGACATTATGTTGGTAGTCTTAGAAGAAGAGTTGAATTACAAAATTCTAACGAATTTGATGAAATTTATATTATGATTGCGGATAGTCAAGCATTAACTGATAATGCTGATAATCCAAGTAAAATTAGAGATAATTTAATTGAAGTAGCTTTAGATTATCTTTCTGTAGGTATTGACCCAAGTAAAACCACTATTTTTGTACAATCTGCCATTCCTAGTTTAACTGAATTAAATATGTATTATTTAAATTTAGTTACCGTATCTAGATTACAAAGAAATCCAACTGTAAAAAATGAAATTAAAATGCGTGATTTTGAAACATCTATTCCAACTGGATTTTTTACTTATCCTATTTCACAAGCGGCAGATATCACTGCTTTTGATGCAACAATTGTTCCAGCGGGTGAAGATCAAATGCCAATGGTTGAACAAACTCAAGAAATTGTTCAAAAATTTAATTCTATATATGGTGAAACCTTAGTAATGCCAAAAATATTATTACCTGAAAATAATTCATGTCGAAGACTTGTTGGTACTGATGGGAAAGCCAAAATGTCCAAATCACTCGGTAATACAATATATTTAAGTGATCCAACAGAAGTTGTAAAGCAAAAAGTAATGTCAATGTATACCGATCCAAATCATTTAAGAGTTCAAGACCCAGGAAATACCAAAGATAATCCAGTATTTATTTATTTATCATGTTTTGCTACTGATGAACATTTCAAAAAATATTTACCTGAATATAAAAATTTAGATGAACTCAAAGCTCACTATGAAAGAGGTGGACTTGGTGATGTTAAATGTAAAAAATTCTTATTCAATGTTTTAGAAGATATTTTATTTCCAATTAGAGAAAAAAGAAAATATTATGAAGAAAGAATAGATGAAGTTTATAAAATTTTAAAAGAAGGAACTCAAAAAGCAAATATCAAAGCAAACTCCACTTTAAAAAGAGTTCGTAAAGCTATGAAGATTGATTATTTTGAAGATGATTATTTTTTAAAAGAAATAGAAAATAAGTTTAATTAGAGAAAATTGCATTTTATTCATTAATTTGATATAAATTATATAGGAGGATTTTTTATGAAAAAGAATAAATTATTAGTTTTATTAATTCCTGCTTTATTTGCAGTTGGATGTGGTGAAAATAATAGTGGAAACGATTATAATTTACCAGAAAATGGAAAAGATATGGCTTTTTCTGATGCAAAAGCAAAATTTTCAAACACTTTAAAAGAAATGGATTCAACAGATGCTTTAGGCGTCAAAATTGAAGACGCTGCTATTAAGTTAAATGTAAAAACTTTTAAAAATAAAAATTTACAAACTAATGTTAATGTTGAATTAAGTGATTTTGACTTATTTTTTGGAGTCAAAGGATTAACATCTGCTACTAAATTTAGCGAATTTGAAGCTTCTGCTAGCACAGGTATTAAAGGAAATCTAACAATCGAGAATACTAATGATTCTTCAGCAAACATTAACAAAACTCTTGATGTTAGTGCAGCAGCTTACATTAAAGATGGAAATGCCTATGTTGATGCTTCTAATGAAAATTTAATTGCTTTACTTAAAGATATGGCTAATGTAACATTAGAAAACACTAAATTCTACGTTCCTGTACCAGCAGATGATGAAGCAACTTCTTATCCATTATTAAAAGATGGTATGTTAGAATCAACTTTTGATAAGGTTTACACAAAAATTACAAGTTCAATTCCAACCACAACATTTAATGATATTACTACTACTTTTATGACATGTAAATCATACAATGACAAAGAATGGGGAATTCAATTAAGTGCAGACAAAGAAGGAATTTTATCTTATGCAAGAAAAACTATTGAAGATTCTATGTCAAATCTTGGAGATATGATGACTTCAGAGCAAAAAACATCCGCTATTGAAAGTGGAATGCAACAAGTTGAAGAAATGTTAACAAAGAGTAACTTTGATCATGTTAACGCTGGTATTATCTTTAATGATAAACAATTAAAAACAATCTTTGTTGATGTTAAAGCAGGTGCTTATGTAAGTGAAGAAAATAGTGATGGTGACACTACTACTTCTAATGAAACAAATGTTAATTTTGAAGTTAAAACATATGTAAACTTCTTATATGGAAATGATGTTCAAATGAATTTCCCTTCTTTTGATGATTATAAAGTTTTAACAACACAAAAATAATATATATTTTTATATACGGAAGTTAGGACCAACCTAATTTCCGTTTTTTTAAAGGAGTTTTTTATGAAATATAATGCAGTATATGGTCAATCTGGTGGACCAACAAGCGTAATCAATTCTTCTTTATATGGAGTTATTGAAGAAGTTAAAAAACATGAAGAAATTGAAACATTATTTCTTATGCATAATGGTATTAAAGGTTTAATCAACGATGATTTAAAAGATTATAGAGAAATACCACAAAATGAAATTGATTTACTTACACAAACACCAAGTGCTATATGTGGATCGGTTAGACATAAACTTGCTTCTTTTGAAGAAAACGATGAAGAATATCAAAAAATCGTTAATGTTTTAAAAGAACATAATATTAAATATATTTATTTAAATGGTGGAAATGATTCCATGGATACCGGAAAAAAATTATTTAATTATTTTAAGAAGATTAATTTTGATTGTAAAGTAATTGGAATTCCTAAAACAATTGATAATGATTTAATTTTGACTGATCATACTCCTGGTTATCCAAGCAGCGCAAAATTTATTGCTAACGTCATTAAATCTATTTCTTATGATAATGATTGCTATATTAAAGGAAGAGTTAATATTGTTGAAATCATGGGACGTGATGCAGGGTGGTTAACCGCTAGTAGTGCATTAGCCTATCCTTATGGACCTGATTTAATCTATGTTCCAGAAATTTATTTTGATGCAAATAAATTTTTAGAAGATGTTAAAACTATTTATGAAAAAAAGCATCGATGTTTAGTAGCCGTTTCAGAAGGAATTAGAACTAAAGATAATAAATTTATTTTTACTCAAAAAGCAAAAGATGTTTTTTCTCATCAACAATTAGGAGGAGTAGGTGTTTATTTAGCATCCTTAGTAGAAGAAAAATTACATTATTCTACTAGAGGTATTGAACTATCATTACTTCAAAGATGTTATGCACAAACCGCTTCTAAAAATGATATTGATGAAGCTATTGAATGTGGAAGGAAAGCTGTTCAATATTCTTTAAATGGCTTAACTGGAATTATGGTCACCATGGAAAGAAAAGATAATAAAATTGAATATAACTATAACTCTTTAGAAAAAATTGCTAATTCAATTAAATTTTTACCTCGAAACATGATAAATGAAAAAGGGAATAATGTATCCCCTTTATTCTTTGAATATGCCTCTATTTTATTAAATAAAGATAATGATGATAAATACGAAAATGGTATTTTAAAATTCTCTAAAAAGAATTATTTTTAGTGATTTTAGAATATTCAGATGGTGAATAACCAGTATATTTTTTAAATTCACTAGAGAAATGTAATTGATTTTTATATCCAACAAAAGAACCAACATCTTTTACTTTATATTTATGAGTAACCAATATTTTTTTAGCTTGTTCCATTCTAACTTCAGTAAGATATGTTTTAGGTGAGCGTTTTAAATATCTAGCAAAAATATTAGCTAAATAATTAGAAGTAACACCTACTTTTTTAGATACATCTAAAATAGAGATATCTAAATGATAATTTTGATTAATGTATTCTTTAGCAATTTCCACATGTTTTTGTTGATTATTATAATCTACATCAATCACATTAGCATTCTTTGTTAATTCATAGAATAATTCATAAAGAATACCTAAACATTTAATAGATAAAAATTCAGCTTCATGATAAGCATGATAAATTTTATAAAAATAATAACCTAAATGAGAATCATCATGATACATATTATTTTCAAATTCCATAACCGAAATTAAATCTTCTGCTGAAGAGCCATTAAATGCTAAAAATATAGTAGAAAAATTTTCTTTTTCAATAGAATAAGAACTATTTATTCTAATTAAAATAATATCATTTTCATTTAATTCATAAGGATTATCATCAACAATAATTTTCATTGAACCAGTTCGACAATATAAAAATAAATAATCTTCTGCAATCCCATTAAAATTTTGATAATTGTCTTTTGTAATTTCTGCGATGGCTTTAACACTTAATTCAATGTATTTGTCCGCAAGTAATTTTAAACTCATATTTTCCTTCCTTTAAAGCGCTTTCATTATATCACATTTTATAAAAATAGTATAGTTTTTATTTTAGCGTAATAGCATTGACATTATAAGATATACAGATGTGATAAAAACACAAGCATTCATAGTAATATAAAGCTTATTAGCTTCATTAATTCCTCTATAAATTCCTATTGCTGATAGAAATATTGCAATAACTGGTTGAAGTATTAAAAATACAAAACTTATAATTCCAAAAGTAAAAGCAGTTTCTTTAATATCTTCATTTATAATTTTTTTATTTTCCATTACTTTTCCTCCTTAACAATACTTTTTAATATCTTTATCCATTTCTATTTGAACATTAACTTCTTCATTAGTAAATGGATGAATAAAACTAATAAAATATGCTTGTAATAATAAATTTTTATCTTCATCTTTTGAATATAATTCATCACCTAATAAAGGATGATTGATATAAGCAAAATGCACTCTTATTTGATGAGTTCTACCAGTTAAAAGTTCTACATCACAAACAGAAATTTTACCATTTTTAATAACTTTATATTTAGTTAATGATTCTTTACCATTTTTAGTAATAATCATTTTTTTATTATTATGACGATCATTACCTATTTTTTCATCAATAAGACCTTCTTGATGAGAAAATTTATTATGACATACTGCATAATATTTCTTTTTAATTTTTCTTTCTCTAATTAATTTATCCATACTAGAACTTGCAAGAGGATCTTTAGCAAAAATAACAAGCCCACTAGTATTATAATCAAGTCTATTGCAAACTCTAACTTTTCTTCTAATATGATGCTTTTTATAATAAGAAGCAACATAATTAGATAAAGTAAGTTCATCACTTACTCCATCAGAATGAACTAATAAATTCTTTTTTTTATTAACAATTAAATAATAATCATCTTCATAAACAATATTTAAATTTTCACCTAAAGGTAAAATATCAATATTTTCATTAAGTTCAATTTCTAATAAATCGTTTTCTTTAACTATAGTTTGATCATCAACATTTTGTTCATTTAAAAATATTTTTTTATTTAAATTGTATAAATAAATTTTATCTTTTGCTAAAGAAAAACTCCTTAAAATATCTTTAATTGATAATGATGCATGCTTATAATCAATACGATATTTAAAACTATTCATTATATTTCCTTACTTAAAGCGATAGCTAAAGACCCTGGGCCAATATGAGTTGAAACAGATAAAGAAAGAGAATCAAGATAATAATCTTTAGCATCAGGAATTGCTTTTTTAACTTCTTCTAAAAAATGTTGAGCAATTTCTAAATTATTAGAATGAGCAACTGCTACATGAATTTTTTTATTATCTCCACCAAATCTATTTTTAATATCCTCTTTAGCGGCTTCAATCATTGTTAACATTGCCATTTTGACGCCTCTAGTTTTTCTAAAAGCATCTAATTTTTTTCCTTGAATTTGTAAAACTGGTTTAATACCTAAAAAAGAGCCAAACATCGCGGCAGCAGGAGTAATTCTCCCACCCTTAGCAAGATATTTTAAATTTTCTACCATAATATAAATAGAAGATGATAAAGCTTCTTTTTCAAGAATCTCTTTTATTTCTTTACCAGTTTTTCCTTGCTTTATTAATTCATAAGCATCTAAAACAGCTTGTCTTTGAGTTACAGAAATTCTCATATTATTAACAACAAATACTTTATTTAAATAAGATTCTTCCTGAGCAAAAGAATTCGCAGTTTCATAACTCATTGATAAGCCTGAACTCATTGGTATTTGAATTATTTCATCATATTCTTTTAAAAGTTCATCCCATAAAGAACATATTTCACCTATGGCAGGTTGAGAAGTTGTTAACATTTCACCATTATCTAACATTTCATAGAATTCTTTTTGAGATAATGAAATATCTTCAAAATAAGTTTTATCTTTTAAAAAGAAAGGCATAGGAATAACCTTAATACCTAATTTTTGAGCTTCTAAAGATTTTATTCCACTGTTAGAATCTGTGATGATAACAATTTTTGACATATTTATTTACTTCCCAAAAGTCATTTTATCATAGTTATGATAATAAATCATTTTTTTGTTTCTATTTTTTTTAATATCTTCGGTAAAAAGATTAAATAAAAAGTAGAAGAAATAATTGCACTTATCACATCACTAATTGGTTCAGCATAAAAACAACTTTCTACATTATTACTTATTAAAGGTAATAAAAATAAACAAGGTATAAATATTCCTACTTTTCTAAATAAAGATAACCATATTGAATATCTTGCTTGTCCAAGACCAGTAAGACCATCTACAAAAATATATTGAAAAGAAAGAGGAATAATTCCAATCATATAATAAAAAATTATTTTACTTGCTTCGTTTACTATTTCATAATTAATTGTTTCTTTACCAATTCCAATAAACATAATAGCAAATGGTTTAGCAATTACAAAAGATAAAGCAAAAAAAGATGAAGTAAATATTAAAGCAAAAATTAATAATTGTTTTTCAGCTTTAATAATTAAATCTTTATTTTTAGCCCCATAATTATAGCCTAGAATCGGTTGAGTTCCACTGCTAATTCCTAATAATGGACCAGTGGCTAATGTTTCAAAAGCTTGCACAATTGTAGCAATTTCAATATAAAAATCACCATTTTCATGACCATACAATTTTAAAGCACTATTTAATAAAATTAAAATGAATGAATCAGTTGCCATAATAATAAATGGAGAAATACCAAGTTTAACAATTTGTAACATTATTTTAAAATCATAATTTCCAAATGATAACTTAATTGAAGATTTCTTAACTAATAAAAAGATTACTAAAATAAAAGAAATAAATTGAGAAATAACGGTTGCTAAAGCTGCTCCTTTAACTCCTAAAGAAAAAACATACATAAAAAGCGGATCTAAACCAACATTAATAATACATCCAATAATGGTAGTTAACATTGCTTTAAAAGATTCACCTTGAGCTGTTAAATATTGAACCAATCCTAGTGTCAATAAAGAAAAGAAAGTCCCAATTAAATACACATGCAAATAATCTAATGCATAACTAATAGAGGCTTCACTTGCTCCAAACAAAAATAAAATTGGTTCAGAAAACATATAAAAAACAATCATTAACACTAAAGAAACAACAATTAACATTAATAAAGCATTAGAAAGAATCTTTTTTGCCTTTTGATAGTTTTTTTCACCTAATGCTATTGAAAACATTGGCGCTCCACCTAAGCCAACTAAAAAAGCAAAAGATGTTATTAAAGTTACTATAGGCGAACAAACTCCTACACCAATTAAAGATATTTCACCATTTAAAGGTAAATTTCCTACAAAGATTCTATCAACAATATTATATAAAACACTAATTAGTTGCCCAATCATTGATGGAATTGCTAATTTAAAAATTGTTTTTAAAGTATTTTTATTTCCTAAATATGAAGAATTCATAAATTTTCCCCAACGAATAATAGTATAATCACATCTAATTTTTAAGTATAGAAAAATATTTCTTTTTTAAAAAAAATAATAAATATGTAAAAAACAACTTTAATTATTTAAATAATTAATATTTTTACAAGAAATATTATTAAATATTTTAAAAATAATGACTTTACTAGTTGCAATAATTAAAAAATAATGTAGTATATCTATTACCACGTTATGTGCGTTGTATATATTGGTAATATGGTCCAATGTTTCTACGCTTAACCGTTAATTAAGCACTACAGAATAAAAAAGAAGAAGTTTTTTCCTTTGCAAACCCTAATTTTTGACTTCTTCTTTTTTTTTGTGTTCATATAATTTATAATTACCAAAGAGGGAAAAAATATGATCAATGAAACAATTAAATTAAAAGACTTCTATAAAAACATAAATTCAGATAGTAAGCTTGTTACTTATTGTCCTGATAATTTTGAAGAATTTTCAACTGGAAGAAAAAGAAAAGCTATTTTAATTATTCCAGGTGGAGGTTATGAATTTACTTCTCAAAGAGAAGCTGAACCTATCGCCTTAGCTTTTTTAGGGCATGATATTGCTACTTTTGTTTTAGAATATACGATTGGAGAATTTGAATTTCCTAAACCAATTGATGAAACTTTTGCCGCTATTTTATATATTAGACAAAATGCTGAAAAATATCATGTTGATGCTAACAAAATTTCTTTAATGGGATTTTCCGCAGGTGGTCATCTTGCAGCAAGTACAACTATGTTAATGGAAGATAATTATTTTTCAAAGTTATTAGATTGTAAACAAGAAGAATTAAAAATTAATGGCTTACTTTTAGGCTATCCAGTTATTACAATGGATCCTAATTTTACTCATGCAGGAACCGCAAGATGTAGAACCCATGGTAATAAAGAAATGATTGAAAAGTTTTCTATAGAAAAACATGTTACAAATAAATTTCCAAAAACATTTATTTTCTTAACTTCAGAAGATAATGCTGTTCCACCAGAAAACTCTTTACGCTTTGCTAGTGAATTAGTTAAACACCACATTCCAGTTGAATTACATATGTATCCAGAAGGTGGACATGGTTTAGCTTTAGGTAATGAAATAACAAATTGGCACAAAGAAGATAAAGTTTATAAAGATGTAGAAACTTGGATTTACCATGCTCTTGAATTTGTAAAAGAAAAAATCTAGTCATATTTATATATTTTTTAATTTTGGTTTGTTAAAATGGTTTAGAGGCAAAAATATGAGTGAAAAAAGAAAAGATTATATTACATGGGATGAATATTTTATGGGTGTTGCAGTTTTATCAAGTAAAAGAAGTAAAGACCCATCTACCCAAGTTGGAGCATGCGTAGCTTCAAACGATAATAAAGTTGTGACGATGGGATATAATGGAATGCCTGTTGGACTTTCTGATGATGAAATGCCATGGGGAAGAGTTGGTAAAGATGAACTCGATAATAAATATCTCTATGTTTGCCATGCTGAATTTAATGCTATACTAAACTCATACGCGCCTGTTAAAGGTTGTAAAATATATGTTACTTTATTTCCTTGTAATGAGTGTGCTAAAGCCATTATTCAATCTGGGATTAAAGAAGTTGTCTATTTAAATGAAAGAATTCCTGAAGATTTATCAACTAAAGCTTCTAAAAGACTTTTAATGATGTCAGGAATTATTTTTAGAAAATATGAAGGACGAAAACTTGATATTTTAGTGAAAGAATATGAAAAAGTGGATTAAAAAGTATTTAATATTAACTTTATGCTTTGCCATTGCTGTATTTCCAACTTTTGTTATTTTAACGCAATTTGATGTTTTAAAAGACAATAGAAAATACATATTTTTAGGCGTGGTTTTAGGGCTTTTAATTATTTATTACTTAGTAATGAGTTATTTTATGTTTAGAAAAAAGGGTGATAAAAAGTGAGTTCATTAAAGATTGATAAGTTAAGTTTTTCCTATGACAAAAATGTTGTTCTTGATAACATTTCTTTTGAAGTGGAAAAAGGTGAATATATCACTTTAATGGGACACAATGGAAGTGGAAAATCAACCTTAGCAAAATTAATAATGGGCTTACTCGAAAATAAAAATGGTTCTATTTATATTGACGATATTGAAATGAAAGAAAGTAACATTAATGAATTAAGAAATAAACTCGGAATTGTTTTTCAAAATCCTGATAATCAATTTATTGGTGCTACCGTACAAGATGATATTGCTTTTGGTTTAGAAAACCATTTAGTTAAGTCTGAAGACATGGATAAAATAATTAATGAATTTGCAGAAAAAGTTAACATGAAAAACTTTTTAAGTAAAGAACCTTCTTCTTTATCCGGAGGGCAAAAACAAAGAGTGGCTATTGCTGGTGTTTTAGCAATGAAACCAGAAATATTAATTCTTGATGAAGCTACTTCTATGCTTGATCCAAGAGGAAAAAAAGAAATTATTGATTTAGTTCATTTGTTAAGAATCAATCAGAAAGATTTAACTATTTTTTCAATTACTCATGATCCAGAAGAAGCCTATTTATCAGATAAAGTATTAGTTCTCGATCAAGGAAAAATTAAATATTATGATACCCCTAAAAATGTTTTTTCTCATTATGATGAATTAGTTAATATGGGACTTGATATTCCTTTTGAGATGAAAATAAAAAATTTATTAATAAAAGAAAATATTGATGTTTCTGAATGTCAAAATTTAATAGAGGTGAAAGAATATTTATGTCGATAAGATTTGAAAATGTTTTTTTTACCTATCAAAAGAATACACCATTTGAATTTTCCGCTTTAAAAAACATCAATTTAACAATTAACGAAGGCGATTTTGTTTCTATAATTGGTCATACTGGAAGTGGCAAGTCAACTTTAATTCAACAAATAAATGCTTTATTAAAACCAACTGAAGGTAAAGTTTATGTTGGTGAATATATTATTTCTAATGAGAAAAAAATAAAAAACTTAAAGCAATTAAAAAAATATGCTGGTTTAGTTTTTCAATTCCCAGAATATCAACTATTTGAAGAAACAGTTTTAAAAGATGTTTGTTTCGGTCCAAAAAACTTTAATGAAGATGAAAAAAGCTGCAGAAATAAAGCCATTAAAGCTTTAGAAATGGTAGGCATCGATTCTTCTTTATATAATAAATC
Organism: Firmicutes bacterium CAG:449; assembly: GCA_000432895.1. Classification (GTDB taxonomy): domain Bacteria; phylum Bacillota_I; class Bacilli_A; order RFN20; family CAG-449; genus CAG-449. The sequence continues at coordinate 21,871 of FR889411.1, forward strand.
TCCTTTTGATTTAAGTGGTGGACAAAAAAGAAGAGTCGCAATTGCTGGAATTATTGCTTTACAACCAAAAATATTAATTCTTGATGAACCAACAGCTGGTCTTGATCCAAGAGGCGAAAAAGACATCATGGAATTATTTAAAAAAATTCACGAAAATGGCACGACAATTATAATGGTCAGCCATAATATGAATAATGTTTTAAAATATTCTAATCGAGCAATTGTTATGAATGAAGGAGAAATTGTTTTAAACGACACTCCAACAAATTTATTTAAAAGAGATGATTTATTTATAAAATATAATATCCAAGAACCTAATGTTATATGTTTTGCTAAAAATTTAATTAAAGGTGGATTAAATATAAATTTAGACTTAATTAAAGATGAAAAATCTTTAGTAAGTGAAATTAAGAGGGCGTATTATGAATAATATTTCTATCGGTCGATATGTTCCTTATGATACATTTATCCATCGTCTTGATCCTCGAAGTAAAATTATTTCGATGATTTTAATGATGGTTATGATTTTCTTTACTTTTGGTTCTACTTGGACAAATTTAATTATGTATATAATCTTTTTTATTTTTATATATATTATAATGTTAATAAGCAAAGTTTCTTTAAGACAATTATTTAAACAATTAAAAATGATGTGGCTAATGATATTAATATTATTTATTATTAATATTTTTACTATTAAAGAATCAATTTTTATTTATATTCCATCAGTTGGTAATATTGATAGATTCACAATCCCAGGAATTAATTTTACTATTTACATTGCCTCTTTTGTAAATACATTCTATATTTTTGTTCGTTTAGCATTAATGATTGGTTTAAGTTTAATATTAACTTCTACGACTAAGCCTATGGATTTAACTTATGCTTTAGAATGGTTTTTTAAGCCTTTAAAAGTTATCCATTTTCCTGTTCATGAAGTTTCAATGATGATTTCACTTGCTTTACGATTTATTCCAACTTTACTTGATGAAACCGATCGAATTATGAAAGCCCAAGCCTCACGCGGCGTAGATTTTCAAGATGGAAAATTAAAAGAAAAAATCTCCGCTATTATTTCTTTAATTGTTCCTTTATTTGTATCGGCATTTCAAAGAAGTGATGAACTAGCTAACGCCATGGAAGCAAGAGGATATGATCCAAGTAAACCAAGAAGTAAATATCGTAAACTTACTTGGAAAATGAATGATACATTATCATGTATATTTATTTTGCTTATTTTTTCAGGAATATTGACTTTATCAATATTAAAGATTGTGATTATATGAGAGTGAAAGGTATTATTAGTTATGATGGAAGCCACTATTATGGTTTTCAAATTCAAGAAAATAAAATTTCTATTCAAAAACTTTTGCAAGATGCTATTTCAAAAATTATGAATAAAGAAACTAAAATTTTTGCTTCTGGAAGAACTGATCGAGGTGTACATGCTTTAAATCAAGTTATTCATTTTGATATTGATGAATATCGTGATTTAAATAAAATGTGTTACGCCTTAAACAAATTATTACCAAATGACATTTTTGTTAAATCATTACAAGAAGTAGATTTGTCTTTTCATGCAAGATATTCAGCAACTAAAAAACATTATCGATATTTAATATCTAGAAAAAGGAACCCATTTTTAGCTAATTATAGTTTATTTTATTTTTACAATTTTAACGAAGAATTAGTAAAAAAAGGCATGAATTTATTTTTAGGGGAACATAACTTTATCAACTTCTGTTCTAATAAAGAAAAAGAAGAATATATTAGAACGATTTATGAATTTAATCTTTCTTATAATGATGATGAAATTGTTTTTGATATTATTGGTTCTGGTTTTAAACGTTATATGGTTAGAATGATTATTGGAACTATTTTAGCTTTAAATAATAAGCAAATTGATTTATCTTATATTGAAGAAAGATTAAATGGTAAATATAAGACAACTTTATATAACGCTCCAAGTCAAGGTTTATATTTAGTGGAGGTATCTTATGATTAGAAATAATTACCATACTCATACTTTTAGATGTGGACATGCTATAGGAAACGATGAAGAATACGTTTTAGAAGCAATTGCATTAGGTTTAAATACATTAGGATTTTCTGACCATGTAATGTTACCAAATGTTAAACAAGAATTTGTTCGTGGAGACTATGAAGCAACTCAAGGATATTTTGATTCAATTAGAAACCTTCAAAACAAATATAAAGATCGTATAAATATCAAACTTGGTTTTGAAGCTGAAGCATTTAAAGAATTTTTTCCTTACTATAAAAAGTTGTTAGATGAAAAAACAATTGATTATCTAATTTTAGGAAACCATTGTACTTTAGATAAAGGATTAGTAAGAAATTTCTTTTCTAAAATAACCACTAAAAAGGATATTATAGAATATAAAAATACATTAATAACTGGTATGAAAACAGGCTTATTTGCATGCGTAGCACATCCAGATTATTTCATGGACAACTACTATAAATGGAATCATTTTGTCAAAAAAATTTCTAAAGAGATTATTCAAGCAAGCTTAGATTTAGATATTCCTTTAGAATTTAATTTGTCTTGTTTTAGAAGAGGAAAACAAAAAAAAGGAAAAGAAATTCGTTGGGGATATCCATATATTCCATTTTGGAAAATTGTTAGTAAAATGAAAGCAAAAGTCATTGTTGGTATTGATGCTCATGCCCCAAGTGATATTACAACTTATCTTAATGATGAAGGATATAAAGTCTTAGAAAGTTTAAAGTTAAATATTATTGATAGTTTAAATATATAGAAATTCAATCAATTTAGTGATAAACTAGAAAAGGAAATTTA
>FR889411.1:24746-30271 GCA_000432895.1 Firmicutes bacterium CAG:449
GAGCAAAAAAAATGGCTGCTACAAGTGCAGCAAAATCTGCTTTATACATGAGAGCTAGTAAAGAAATTTATATGGCAGCAAAATCTGGTGAACCAGATCCAAATTCAAACTTAGCCTTAAGAGCGGTTTTAGAAAAATATAAAGGTCAAGGTGTCACTAAAGATGTTATTGAAAGAGCAATTAACAAAGCTAAAGGTGGCGAAGTTACTGCTTATGAAGCAGGAAGATATGAAGGATATGGACCTGGAAATGTCGCAATTATTGTTGATACATTAACTGATAATGTTCGTAGAGCATATGATTCAGTAAGAATGTGTTTCAATAAAAAAGGTGGTCATTTAGGTACTCCAGGATCAGTTTCATATAATTTTACAGAAACTGGATTAATTACTTTTGTTGGTAATGATGTTGATGGAGTTACTGAAGCCTTAGTTTTAGGAGATGTCAATGTTGATGATGTTTCTCAAGATGAAGATTTAATCGTTGTAAAAGTTGATAAATCTGATCTAATGAAAGCAAAAGCTTGTTTAAATGAAGCAGGATTTAATGAATTTGAACAATGTGAAATTACAATGCTTCCAAATGATGAAATTGTTTTAACAGGCGAAGAAGCAAGAAAATTCAACGACTTACTTGATTTACTTGATGAAGTCGAAGATGTTCAAAACGTTTATCATAACGCTAAAATTGAAGATTAATTTATTTAAGAGAGTCTTTATTTATTTGATTTAAATCTCATGAAATAGTTCATGAGATTTTTATTTTATTTAAAAATATAATATGAATATGCACATATCTAATTTAATATTAAACAAAATTGAATAAATAATATTTTTTTATATACTAAACACTAGTTTATATATTATTTTTATATTTTTTTGTGTAAATGCTTTATTTTAAAAAATTAGAAGAATATAATTGTTTCAAATAAAAAAAACAAAATGTTTTTGGAGGTTTCTATGACAAAAGGCAAGCATTTATTTGTTTTAACATTATTATCTTTAACTACTTTATTTGGATGTAATGATTCTACTACAACTAGCGACAACCCATCTAGTGATAGTGTTTCTTCTAGTGAATTTATTCGTACTGAAAATTTAACTGAAGAAATGCTTAATTCATTTAAAAAAGGATATGATACAACTTTCAAGCAATCCACAGAATATGATGATAATACTTCTTCATCAAAAATACTAACCGCTAAATGTAACGAAAAAAATTACGAAACAGCAACATATTATGATAAAGATGCAACATTTTCTTCTTTAGGTAAAAGATCTTATTTTTATCATTATCAAATTAATCCTACTGAAGAAACTGAAATGCTCTATAGTGCAGGTTTAAGTGTTGGAAATAAAATAATCTACACTCCAGTTATGGGTGAAGATAAATATACTTATGAAGAAATTCCATTAACTTGGGAAGAATCATATTTATCAAATGTCTTTATAGATTTAACAAGTTCTTATTTTACTCGTGTAGGTGATGAAAATAAATTTAAATTAAGTCTAAATGATTTAGATGAATCTATTAAAGAAACTATATCATCAAAATTAAGTGCTCAATTATATGGTGATAAAGAAATTTTAGATAATACCTCTATTGATTCATTCTTTTTATTAACTAATAGTAATAATATTGTTGGATTTGAATTAAATTATCTTCCTTACACACTATATGACGCAACTTCTTTTAGAAGTTCAAATGGTGTCTTTAATGCTTCAGGAGAAGATGTTGTTACTTTTTGTACTCCTTTACAAGGTCAAGAAGATGTAGATTTTGAAAATGCAATGAAAAAATTACGTACTCAAAACTATCATTTAGAAGAGACTCAACAAAGTTTTGATTATACTACTGAAAAATTTATTTCTCAAGGAAAATATACTGCTGATTTCTATAATAAAGAATCTGTTGTATATAATTATTATTCCGCTAATGGTAAAAAATACATGAGTTATGGCTATCTTCGTTATCAAGAGAAAGAAAATTGTAAATTAGGTATTGTTCCAATAAATGGACAATATTATCAAGATTATTTATATGAAGGTTCACTTGATGAATTATTACCTTCATTTGATATTTCTTCTATTTTATTTATTAAAGATAGTTCTTCTACGACTGATAAACTTGTTTATAAATTAAATCGTGATATCGATATTTCTTTAGAAAATAATGATTCCGTTTTTACTCCTTTTGATGCCGATGGATATTTAGATAGAATAATTAATTTAACTATTACTATTGAAAACGATAAAATCAATATCCATAACGAAACATCCGATACAGGTGAAAGTGGACTTATCTTAGATGTTAATTATACTAATTTTGGTAAAGTTGAAAATATTGTAACAAGTGATAAATTCCATGAAACAACCGAAGGCTTAAAATGGTCAGAAATTCTTTCTAATAATGAAGCAAACGTTAATAGCATTATTAAAATATTTACAAAAGATCTTTTAGATTCTATCCCAACAATTACTGCTGTTTCAAATATCTATTCAGATGTTTCTAGTTCTAGTAAACCTGTTCTTTATTTCTTAGTTTATGATAAACAAGATTCTATTGATTTATTATCAAGTTATGGAAATGAATTAGTCAAAGCAGGATTTACTTTAGACGAATCCACAATCGGAGAAAAATTAGAAGAATCTTCACCAAATTATTATAAATCAGTTACAGTAAACAATAGAAAATATCGTTTAAATGTCACTTTAAATCTTTGGTGGAACTCTATTCAAGATTGGGGACAATTCCAAGTTCAATTAAGTTTTACTGCTGATAAATAGAGGTATCCATATGAACAAAAAAATAGCATTGTTATTATTCTCTTCTATTTTATTTGTTGGATGTAACACACAGCCTATAACAAGTGAAGTTATTAGTGATGAACTAACTGCAGAATCATTAAAAAATATTTCAAATGGATTTACTTCATTAGGAATTTTAAAATCTGGATATACTTCATTAGGTTTTTCGTATAGTTATGTTAATGCAAGTGCAACAAGTCAAGAATACACTTGTACTACTTACGAATCTAGTGAGAATAATCCTACTATGGATAAAATAAAAAGCACATGTCATTATGTTCCATATAAATATGGATTAAGTGAAATGTTATGTGAAGTTGAACTAGGTTTAGATAACAAAATTCATTATTATCAAGTAACAAGTTCTTCAATTGGCATTACTTGGAGAGAAGCTAATTATGGAAACGCTTTTGATAAATTAAAAGTATCTTCTTTTAAAAAGATAGGTAATGGATATGAATTAATTATTGATTCATCTTTAAAAACTTTTACTTCCGCTTTGGCTAATCAATTAACTGGAATTATGGGCCTAGAACTAGAAAGTTTTGCAGTAACTATTGAAAATGGGAACTTTTCAAATTATAAAGCAACCTTTAAAGATGTAGAAACTTCATATGGTTTTTATAAAAGTGAAATTGAAGGAAAATTCATTAATTTTGGTGAAAACGTTATTGCACCAATCACCCCAATAGAAGAAAATGAAGATAGTTTTCTTCAGGAAACTTTAGAAAAATTAAGAAAACAAAATTATCATTTAAAAGTTGAATTAGCATCTAAGATTTATGAAGTGGATATCGAAGATGGAAAATCAATGGTTTATGATATCTATAATTCCAAAAATATTAAAACTAATTCTTATGGTTACTACCAAAAAAATGATAGTCAAGTTCAAGGAATTGTAAAAATTAACAATGAATTATATGAAAACTTATCTCCTTTAGATGGAAATATGTCTAGCATTTTACCAACATTTAATATTTCTTCTGTTTTCTTTGATAAAAAGACACAAGATGATCAAGTAATTTATACATTAAAAGATGATATTAAATGTACTGTGTACGCTAGTGATTATGGTACCTTAGGTGGAGATAACATTGGAAAACTTACTATTACAATAAGTAATGATCAAGTAGTTATAACTAATAAATTAAAATTAACTGAAGAAGTATATACATATTCATCAATTAACCAAATTAGTGATTTATTATCATCTTTACATGAAAACTCCAATTCATTAAAATGGAGTGATTTATTATCAAATCAAGTTAGTGAAGTTGAAAAACTTTATAAAACTATTTCTCAAGATGTTCTTAATCAAATACCAACTATTGGTGATAAATATACATTAGTTTCAGTTGATGCTTCTTATAATCCTTCTAAACCAGTTATTATGCTTGCTTTTGATGATTATACTGTTGGTTTATCAGTAAAAAATAATTATTTAGAGAAATTACAAACAAACGGATTTATTTTACAAACATCTTCTAGTAAAGGTGATTATTTTACTAAAAATGTAACTGTAAACGATCAAAATACAACAATTGGTGTTTTGGTTTATCTCGCGGCAGATTATTTTAAAACTACTCAATTATTAATCTACCCTTCAATTATAAAATAAAAAAGGAGATTTAAATTTATGAAAAAAAGATTATTATTTGTTTCTTTATTTGCTTTACTTGCAGCATGTGGAGAAACTCAAACTAGCACTTTACCAGCTTCATCAAGCACTTCAACTAGTGAAGCGACCACAGAAACCACTACAAGTGAAACAACAACTTCAGAAGATAGTAATGAAGATTCTTCTTCCGTTATCGAACTTTCCGATAAAGAAAAAGCATTAGTAAAATTAAGAAGTGGATTTACTGTTAAAACAACATTTTCAAAACAATATGATGAAGGAACTCCATCAAAATCTTATTATATGGATTATATTGGAAATGAAGTAGTTAAAAGTAAAAAATTTTCTGATGATAAATTTGAAAAAGTTAGTCAAGTTTTCCAATATGAAAAAAATGATTCTAATTTAGCCGATTCAGTTTCTTATAATATTGATGGAAGTATAGTAAGAACTCCTTTAATGCTTGAAGATAGTTTGATTAGGCAAGATGTAGAAGCAGACTGGTCTATTTTTGAAAACGCATTTTTAGCATTAAGTGAAGATGATTTCACTTTAGAAAACCAGGTAATGAGTTTAAGTATGAAAGAGGATAATGATTTTACTAATATTTTAAATAGATTATCAGCTCAATTATATATGTATATTGATGGTTACTCTACACATTATTTTGTTAAGCAAGCAGTTACAGCCTTTTCTCTTACTTTAGATGATACTTTCACTCCAACAAATTGTTCTTTAACTTATGAAGAATACGATTCATATGGAAGCACTGTTAAATCTTCTTTAGCTTGTGAATTTTTAAACTTTGGCGAAGAAGTTGAAGTCTCTAAAATTGAAGCAAAAACAGGTGCCGATAAAGCTTTAGATGATAAATTAGCACTACTTCAAAAACAAAATTATAAAGGCTCATTTTATCGTAAATCATATGATTGGATGTCAGATGGATTAGCTATTGATACTCAAGGCGAAATTATTTCTGATGGAAAAGGAAATTTTGAAATAAATAAAACAAAATCTTCTGTTCAATTTATTGGATACAAAAAGGTTGACGAAACACATTATCAAAAATACAAATTAACTGATGAAGTGTATACAAAAGA
>FR889412.1:0-1305 GCA_000432895.1 Firmicutes bacterium CAG:449
ATATGTTTAAATCTTTCTATATTAAAACATTTCTCCTTTCCCTCTCCACAAAATAGTTTATTTATTATCAATTAAAAATACAATAAATATATTGTAGAATTTCATTTTTTTTCTTATAAAATCTCATATAAATCTTAAAAATATATAATTAAATAAGAAATAAGAAAAAATCACTACTTGACTTTGTAAATTTTTATGGTATTTTGTTAATAGGATTTATTAGCTAAATATCTTTTATGAAGTTCATATATTTAAGAGAAAATATATTAATTTCAAAATTTATATTTATATAATGGATTCTAGAAAGAGGAAATAATGCAATATTTAAAAACTGTCCAAGATAGAATTGGATATCAATTTTGTAATGAAAATTTACTTAAACAAGCTTTTATTAGAAAAAGTTATTCTATGGAAAATGGAGGTGAGAATAACGAAGTTTTAGAGTTTATTGGTGATAAAGCTTTAGACATTTCTGTTATTAAAATAATGATAGAAAAATTTCAAAATAAAAGCATTTATTTTAAGACAACTTTTAATGAAGGTAAATTAACTGAATTAAAAACAAATCTTGTTGAGAAAAAGGCTTTATCTAGAAGCATGGATTATTTAGGATTTCATAATTTTTTATTGATGGGTAAAGGCGATTACAAAAAAGAAATTCAAAATGAAGATTCAGTGAAAGAAGATTTATTTGAATCAATCATTGGCGCGGTTACTCTTGATTGTAATTGGAATATCTCTATTATTAGTAAAGTAGTACAAAACATGATTAATTTTGATGCCTATTTTAATAATGATTTAGATTTAATAACTAATTATATTGGTTTTATTCAAGAATGGTCACAAAAAAATGAATATGGCTTACCTAGTTATGAATATGAATGTATCGATTCTACTCATTTTATTTGTAAAGTTAAAATAAACACTACTTCTTTTTGTTTTGAAGGAAAAGGTGAATCCAAAGATAAAGCAAGAATGGATGCTTGTAAAAATGGGTATTTTTATTTAAAAAATAATGGTTATATTAAAAATAAGTATTGTGAAGCGGTTGGTAAATTTAATCATTTTGATTCTTTAAAACAAGTTCATATCTTAATTCAAAAAAAATTAATTGATATTCCTAAATATGAATTTATAGAAATTAATGATGGTTGGAAATGTAAAATGATTATTAATGATAAAATTTATTATTCAATTAATCAAAATAAAAAAGAAGCACAAAAAGATTGTGCTTATAAGTTTTTAAAATCATTAAATTAAAAAATCACCTTTCGGTGATTGAAAACTTTTATTAATAAGATTTTC
>FR889412.1:1350-4115 GCA_000432895.1 Firmicutes bacterium CAG:449
GAAGACCTGGTTTCAAATAGAATTCTCTTTTGCGAGCTTCAGTTAAAATACCAGCTTTATTTACTTGTCTTTTAAATCTGCGAAGTGCTTCATCGAGTGATTCATTTTCACGAACGACTGTTTTTGGCATTAATGTTCACCCCTTCTTTGTTTTCAACAATGCTAATTATAAATAACAATTTATATATTTTCAACAAGAAGATAATTATTTTGTCATAATTTGTTACAAAGGTGAATAATATTAAAATTTAATAGTTAAAAATTTTGTTTTATAGATTATAATAACTATATGAAATATTGTCCTTTAAATATTTACTCTGGATATTCTTTTTTGTCTTCTAGTTTAAAAGTAGAAGATATTTTTAAGATGTGCGATAAATTAGAAATTCCTTATTTTGGAATATGTGATTTATTAAATATGCATGCTTTAAATGATATTGAAGAAAAAAAGAGTTCATATAAAGTTAATCCTTTATATGGTTCAACAATTATATATTTAGTAAATGATGAATTTCCTTTATATTTATCTTTATATGCTAGCAATGAAAAAAGTTATCAAAATTTAGTTAATATTATTTCTTATTATCCTAAGGGAATTAAAGAAAGCGAATTAATTCATTTAAAAGAAGATCTAGTGTGTATTGTTCCAACTATATCAAATAGTGAAATACTTGCTTTATTAAAAGATCATGATTTAGAGAATTTAAAAAAAGAAATTGATGTATTAAAAAATGGTTTTCGATATTTTTATTTAGGAATTGAACAATATTCAAAAGATGATTTATATTTAACTAATTTAGTTAGAACATTTGCAAAAGAAAATAATCTAAAACTAGTTGCTTTTAATAAACATTTATATTTAGCAAAGCAAGATGCACTTAATTTATCTATTCTTGAAGCAATCAAAAATAATACAAAATTAAATACTAAGCAAATTGAAGGACCTTATTTTTTCTTATCAGAAAAGGGCTTATATTCTTTATATAAAAAAGAAGAAATTGAAAATACTATAGAAATAGCTAATATTTGTAAAGAATTTGTATTTTTGCAAAAAAGAGGTCATTTATTATCTTATCCAATTAATGAAAATAAAAAAGAATATATTTATAAAAGATGTATTAATGTTTTAAAAGAAAAATCTTTATATAATGAAGAATATTTATCTAGATTAAAATATGAATTAAATATTATTGAGAAAATGGGATATTTAGATTATTTTTTAATTGTCCAAGATTATGTTAATTTTGCTAAAAATAATAATATTCCCGTCGGTCCAGGAAGAGGCTCTTCTGCTGGTAGTTTAATCTCATATTTATTAAATATTACAGAAGTTGATCCTCTTAAATATGATTTACTATTTGAAAGATTTTTAAATCCAAAAAGAACGTCAATGCCTGATATTGATGTTGACTTTGCGGATTATAAAAGAGATGAAGTTGTTAAATATATTTTTTCTAAATATGGATTGGATCGCTGTTGTAACATTATTACTTTTCAACAATTTGGTCCAAAACAAGCTATAAGAGATATTGGAAGAGTCTTTTCTATTAATAATAATGATATAAATACTTTAGCTACTTCTATAAAAAATAATGAATCTTTAAAAGATGCTTATAAAAACTCTCCTTCTTTTAAAGAATTATGTAAAGATGATTATTTTTTAGATATTGTAAAATTAGCTAAAAGGATTGAAGGATTACCTCGTCAAGCAAGTATTCATGCCGCAGGTATTATCATTAATAATAATTCTTTATATCATTCTCTTCCTCTTAATAAAGAAAATGATACTTTGATTAGTCAAATTGAAGCTCCTTTATTAGAAAAATTAAATTATTTAAAAATGGATATTTTAGGTTTAACTAATTTAACAATTATTGAAAATATGCAAAAATATCTAAAAAAAGAAATTAATGTTAATTTAGATGATCAAAAAACCTTTTCTATTTTAAATAAAGGTTTAACTGGCGGCATATTCCAATTAGAATCATCTGGAATTACTAAATCTTTAAAAGAAGTAAGAATTAATTCATTTAATGATTTAGTCGCTTTACTTGCTTTATATCGTCCAGGACCAATGGATAATATTCCTTTATTTAGTAAAAATAAAAATGAGCATTTAAAAATAAACTATTTACATCCAAGTTTAGAAAAGATTTTATCACCAACTTATGGAGTTATTGTTTATCAAGAACAAATTATGCAAATAGTCCAAATTATTGCAAGCTATGATTTAGGAAAAGCTGATTTATTTAGAAGAGCTATTTCTAAAAAAGATATTAATAAATTAAGCCAATTAAAAGATGATTTTATTACCTCATCAATTAATAATCATATTGACAAAGAAATCGCTAATAAAATATTTAATTTAATTTATAAATTTGCTAATTATGGATTTAATAAAGCCCATTCTGTTTCATATGCCTTAATAAGTTATAAAATGGCTTATATTAAGGCAAATTACCCTCTTTGTTATTATGCAAGCATTTTAAATCATTATGGATTTAACAATTCAAAAAGCTATGCTTTAATTAATGAATTAAATGAATTTGATATCAAATTACATTTACCTTCTATTTCAAAATCTCAAGATGAATTTGTTATTGAAGATAATTATTTATATATTCCATTTACTTTTATTAAAGGAATTAATAAAAATGTCGTGCAAGAATTAATAAAAATTCAAAAAGAAAAAATATCATCATTCTTTGAATTTATGAAATACGCTTCAAATATAAATGATGATTCTCTTATTTTGTTAATTAATG
>FR889412.1:4164-5138 GCA_000432895.1 Firmicutes bacterium CAG:449
CAAGAAAAACACTTTTAAACTCCATTATTAAATATCGAGAATATTATCAAAATATTTCTAATGACAGCTTATTAACTCAAGATGAATTATTATTATTTAAACCAATAATTGAAGATATTAATGATGATGAAAATGAAAAATATGAAAAAGAATATCAAGTTTTAAATATTCTTTTATCTGGTTCTTTATTTTCTAAATATAAAGATAAAACAAAAAACATTTTACCATTATATAAACAAATAAATAACTTAAATGTTAATACTACAATTGCAGTAATAATTAATAAAATAAAAATTATTAAAACAAAAAAGAAATTAGATATGGCAATTTTAACTTGTCAAGATGATACACTTACCATTGAAGTAATTATCTTTACAAAAGCATATCAACAATATAAAAACATGATGAAAGAAAATAAATTATTTTTAATGAAAGGATATTTTAGACAAAACGAAACTGAAACTTCTTTTATTTTAGATGAATTAATAAATATGGAGGAATAAAACATGAAAAAACTGGTCGTGGTTGATGGAAATTCACTTCTTTTTAGAGCGTATTATGCTACCTCATTTACAGGAAATATTATGAGAAGGAAAGATAATTTTCCAACTAACGCTATTTTTGGCTTTACAAATATGATGAACAAAATTATCTCTTCTTTAAATGAAGAAGATTTACTTTTTGTTTCTTTTGATACAGGACACAAAACTTTCCGACATCAAGAAATGGAAACATATAAAGCTCAAAGAAAACCCATTGATGAAGATTTAAAATTACAAATTCCAGTAGCTAGAGATTTATTAAAAGCAATGGGTGTTTTTTATTATGAAAAAGAAGGATATGAAGGTGATGATCTAGCCGGTACGGTAGCTAAAATGGGAGATGAAGCATCCTTAAAAGTCTATATATACACTTCTGATAAAGACTATTTACAATTAATTAATAAAAATATCACTATTAACTTAATTAAAAAA
>FR889412.1:5145-8926 GCA_000432895.1 Firmicutes bacterium CAG:449
TCACTATTAACTTAATTAAAAAAGGATTAACTGACATTGTTGATATGGATGAAAATAAATTATATGAAACAATGGGCTTAAAACCTGATCAAATTAGAGATTATAAAGGGTTAATGGGTGATCCTAGCGATAACATTAAAGGAATTCCTGGTGTTGGTGAAAAAACCGCTTTAAAATTAATTCAAACATATGGAAGTTTAGAAAATATTATTGAAGCAATGAAAAATGAAAAATCTAAAATTGCCGAAAAAATTGTGCAAAATCAAGATTTAGGTAAATTTTGTAAGCATATTGCTACAATCGATACAAATGTTGAATTACCATTTAAATTAGATGATTTAGAATATTTAGGCTATGATTTTAATGAATTATCAACCTTTTATACTAAGCAAGAATTTTATTCTTTATTAAAAAAATTAAAGAATGATTCTAAAAAAAGAATCAAAAAAACTGAACCAAAACAATGTGAATTTGAAAAAATAATTATTACTTCTTTTTCTCAATTACCAAAAAATATATCAACTTTTGTTTTAGAAACTGACGAAAAAAATTATCATCATGCCATTTGTAAAAATGTTATTTTCTCTGATAATAAAAATGTTTATATTTACTCATATGATAACGCTAAAAAAGATCAGGATTTTATTAATTTCATTCAAAATAAAGACATTCTTAAATCCACATTTGATTCTAAAAAAGCCTATGTTTTATTATCTAAAGATAATATTATTCTACAAGGAATTAATTTTGATTTATTACTTGGCTCATATCTATTAGATTCTTCTTTAGAAAATGATCCAATTGTTATATGTGCTTATTTTGGAAAAAATATTTTACCTCATGAAGAGATTACTCTTTTTGATGATAACTCACTAATCTATAATTTATGCTTTGTTATTAATGAAATAAAAGATGAAGTAATAAATAAAATTAAAGAAATTAATTGTGAAGATCTCTATTTTAATATTGAATTACCTTTAGCCATTGTTTTAGCAAAAATGGAAATTGAAGGATTTCCACTAAATAAAGAAGCCTTAAATATAATCAATCAAAAATACTGTAAAATTGTTGATGATTTAACTAATCAAATAGATCAAATAGCAGGACAAAAAATTAATCTAGCTTCACCTAAACAAGTAGGTGATTTACTATTTAATAAATTAGGTTTACCATCTAATAAAAAACAATCCACTTCTAGCGAAGTTTTAAATTCAATTAAACATCTTCATCCAATTGTACCTTTATTAATTGAACATAGAAAATACTCTAAACTTGTTTCAACATATTCATCAGCTTTAAAAGATTATATCTTCCCAGATGGAAAAATTCATGCTTTATTTAACCAAGCTTTAACCACTACTGGTAGACTATCTTCTAGTGAACCAAATTTACAAAATATATCAGTTCGTGATGAAGATGGAAAATATATTAGAAAAGCCTTCTTCTATGAAGATGAAAATTTATATTTATTAAGTTTAGATTATTCTCAAATCGAATTAAGATTACTTGCTCATATGTCAGATACTGAATCATTAATTAATATTTTCAATAATGGACATGATATCCATGCTGAAACCGCAAGAGAAATATTCTCTATACCTGATGATCAAGAAGTACCAGACAATTTACGTCGACAAGCAAAAACCGTTAATTTTGGTATTGTTTATGGTATTTCTGACTGGGGACTAGCCGAACAATTACAATGTCCAGTTCCAGAAGCCAAAATGATTATTGATCGTTTTTATAACGCTTATCCAAATATTAAAACTTATTTTGATAAAATTATTGAAGAAGCCACTAAAAATGGCTATGTAACAACAATGTTCAATAGAAGAAGGTATATTAATGAATTGAATTCTGATAATTATCAAACCAGAGAATTTGGTCGTCGCGCAGCTAAAAATGCTCCAATTCAAGGAAGTGCCGCGGACTTAATTAAAATTGCAATGATTAAAATTGATCAAGAATTATCTTCTCATCACTTAAAATCAAAATTAGTTTTACAAATTCACGATGAACTTATTTTTAAAGTTTATCAAGATGAAAAAGATATTGTTTACTCTTTAGCAAAGAAAACAATGGAAAATGTTTATCCTCTTAAAGTAAAATTGCAAGTTAATGGTGAATGTGCTAAAACATGGTATGATTGCAAATAGGAGTTTTTTATGCCTGAATTACCTGAAGTAGAAACTGTTAGAAAAAGTTTATTAAACCATATTTTAAATAGAAAAATCATTTCTATTGATATTCTTTATCCTAATATGATAAAGACAGATATAAATAATTTTAAACCATCTTTAGAAAATGCAAAAGTAATCGATATTCAAAGAATTGGTAAATTTTTAATATTTATTTTTGATAATAATAAAGTATTAATTTCTCATCTAAGAATGGAAGGAAAATACTATTATTACAATGAAAATGAAAAAAATTCTTCTCATGCAAGAATCGTTTTTCATTTAGATAATAATGAAAAAATGATTTATGATGATACTAGAAAATTTGGTATTATGGAAGTTCATAATCTTAATGATTACAAAAATGCTGAATGCTTAGCTAAACTTGGTAAAGAACCTTTTGATGCTGATGAGAATTATTTATTTAATAAAATTCATCATTTAAAATGCGATATTAAAACAGCAATTCTTGATCAAACTATATTAACTGGAATTGGCAATATCTATGCTGATGAAACGCTTTTTGCTTCTAAAATTAACCCTTTTAGAAAAGCAAATTCAATTACTTTAGAAGAATGCAAAAAAATTATAATTAACTCTCGAAATATTTTAAATAAAGCCATCTTAGAAGGTGGATCAACAGTTTCTTCTTACCATCCAGAAAATGGTGTAGATGGAAAATTCCAATTATTATTAAATGCTTATGGAAGGAATAATTTACCTTGTAAAGTTTGCTCTTGTACAATGCACAAAGGCTATATAGGTGGTCGTGGCACTGTTTATTGTCCGCATTGTCAAAATGTTTGCTTATCTATTGGAATATATGGAAAAATAGCTTCTGGTAAATCTGAAGCACTTAAATATTGTTCTTCACTCGGTTATAAAGTTTTTTCTTGTGATGAATGTGTTAATAAATTATACACTCTTTTAGAAACTAAAAAATTTGTAATTAATTTATTTGGTGAAGCAAGTTTAACTCCTTTAGGTGGAATTGATAAACATTATATAAAAAATCAAATTAGTTCTTCTATTGAACTTAAAACAAAATTAGAGAATTATCTATATCCATTAATTAAAGAAGAAATAAAAAAATTCATTAATGAAAATAAAGAAGAAAAACTAATATTTATTGAAGTACCTTTAATGTTTGAAAGTAAATTCAACACTTTAGTTGACTATATTATTGGTATTGATGCTTCTTATCCAACTCAAATAAAAAACCTCTTATCTAGAGGTAGTAAAACACCAGATTTAGATCTTAAATTAAATCAAAATAATCAATTTGATAAATATGCATCTAAATGTGATTATTTAATTCACAACAATTCTTCTTTAGAAGATTTTCATCATAAATTAAATCAAGTTATAAATAAAATACTTTTAATGCGATAATAAAACACATTGCTTAATTGTTATTTCTTTTTTATCAATTATTAAAGAATAACAATAAATTTTTAAAGAATAATAAACAATACTTCCAAATTGATCTAAATTATTTTCATCATAAATAAAAGTATAATTTTTATCATGCAAATAATTCATCAAATCACTAGAAAC
This sequence comes from Firmicutes bacterium CAG:449, assembly GCA_000432895.1. Classification (GTDB taxonomy): domain Bacteria; phylum Bacillota_I; class Bacilli_A; order RFN20; family CAG-449; genus CAG-449. Next base: position 8,880 of record FR889412.1, read on the forward strand.
ACCACAATTAAGATTAATAAATGATGATATGATTTGACTCTCACTTA
>FR889412.1:8950-14872 GCA_000432895.1 Firmicutes bacterium CAG:449
ATTAAATAATTCTTTGTATATTGAAAACAATTCAAATCATTAAATAATAAAGATAAAATAATTGTTATTAAGTATTTAAATTTTTCCATAGCACACTAAAATATAATAAACATTAAACATAATAACTAATAAATATAAATAATTTAAATTTATAATATTATTCTTATGAGATTTTAAAACTACATTTTTTAAATCATTAATTTCTTCAAAATCATAGTTTTTAATTTTATTTAAATAAGTTAAATGATAAACAAGCATTAAATAATTTTTTATTTTATCATCATTATATTTTTCTTTCACAAGAAAAAATTCATTTTCGTTATGTTGATAACTAGCTTCTAATAAAGGTTTAAAATTAGCTATATCATTATTAGATAAAACATTAATCGATTTTTCAAAACTCAAAAATGGACTATAAACATTTAAATAAATAAAAAATTCAATCATTGACATTTCCATTTTATTTTTATTTAATGAATAATATTTATTTAAAACAAAAATAACAAAGATATTTTCTACAATAAAAATAATAAATAAAATTAGTAAATATATATTACTATAATTAACATTAATAAAAAATTTTAAAAATAAAACTATGGCATTAATTTCACTTAAGTTATAAAAAACTTTATTTAAATTATCTTTATTATCTATCATCCAATCTGCATATATTAATATATCTTTAAATGCTCTTATTTTATCTTCTTTTTTTGATTCTGAAGATGATACTTCAATAAATAAAGATAAAGGACGAAAAGCAAAAATAGAGTCTAATTTTTCTAAATCATTATTGCATTGATTTTTTATTTTAATAGGTAAATAATTAAAAGCAAAATTTATATAATCCTCCTCTTTACTTAAAAAATAATAACCTTGTAAAGATAAAGAGATAAATTCTTTAGCAATCAGCAAATTATTGTAACGATTAAATAAATATTTAAACCTTAAATAAACAATTAAGCTAACTATCAAAAGAAAATAAATGTAAGTAAAATCAAATAATAATAAACAATAAATACCAAAATTAATTAAAAGAAATATAATAATTTTCTTTTGCATTATTTGCCTCCCTATTTAACTTTAAAACCAATAATTTTTCTTTATAACAATAAATATAATTAATTCTAATTTTGATAATTTGATCACTAAATTTAAAACTATATTCAACATTTTTATATAAATTAATATTTTTTAAATTATAATTTAAAACATTTATATAATTTTCTTTAAAAAGGAGATAATCGATTTCTTCAAGATCAAAAGAAACTAGATAAGAATCTTTAAATGCATTAATTGCATAATATTTTAAATTATCTTGAGGAAACAAAATTATACTTAAAAACGATATTAATAAAAAAATAACTTTCATAAATTACTCCTCTATTATTGCAATATTTCTATCTATTAATGGTTTATTAGAATAAATAGTGTATGGAATATTGATTATTTTACTTTCGAAAATAAAAATTAAATTAATTTCAGTTATTCGATTTGTTAATAGAAGCCTATTGGTTTTTAAAAAATTTTTTAAAGGATAATCACATAATTGAAAACTACCTTTTTGATAAAAACAATTATTTAAAAATAATTTAAGATGATAATCTTCCATTTGATAATCAAGACTAAATATATACCCTTGATATTTATAAGAATAATTTAAATAACAATAAAATCCTTCTTCTTTTTTTATAACTAAAAAAACATTAAAATTACCTTCTACCTTGCAATCAATTAAAAATATATCATCAAATTTAAAAAAATAATTATTGGTCTCTAAATAATCATTTTCATTTTTAATAAAAACATAATTATTTAAATTATAAATTTTAATTTCTTGTGAAGAAGATTTCAAAATGGTCGATAAATAAATTTTATCATTATAAGAAGCCACTTCTTCTTTTTTAGGATAATAAATATCTACTCTAATATTAAAATCAAATTCATTATCGCTTAAATAAAAATAGTTAACATTATTTGCTAAATTAACAATAAAATAATTGCCACTATTAAAATAATAACATTCAACATTCCTATTAACTTTTATATACGCTTTTTGTTTTTGTAAATTACTTTCAATTTTAACCTTTGTAAAACCAATTGCTGAATGTCCTACCACCAAGTTATATTTTATTGGTTCTACTTTAAAATTAAAAACAAATAATACTGCAATAACAGATTGTAATTTCATTACTTAATAAGTGAACTAAAATCAATTATTGATTTAGCTCTTAAACGATAAAATGTTGAGCGATTATATTTTCTCATCCACCAAAACTTATCCTCAACAAAGAAAAACTCTTTCCAAATAATTTCTCTTTCTTTTTGACTCAATGATGACAAAGCAAAATTAATTCTTATAATTTCTCTTTCCTCTTCGTTTAAAGTTTTTCTTGAACTCAATTCCCAAAAAGCATCATATCCTGCATTATAATCAAACAATAATCCTTCATGATTAAAACTATTTCCAGATTTAATTTGATGACACAATAATAATTTATAACGATTTACAACCTCAAGAATCCTATTCTCTTCATTCTTTCTATTCGTTTTTTGATACTTCATTTTATTTCCTTTCTCGCATTCAGCGATTTAATTTTAATAAAATAAAAGTTAAAAATAACAAAAAAGTATATAAATCGACATTTTCTTAATAAAATCTTATTTTAATCTTAAATAATTAAAAATTATTATTAAAAAAATCAACTTAATAAAGAATATCGTTCATTATAAGAACTATATTGATTAGTATAAATGTTTTTTTCTTTTCGAATATAATCGGCAGTCATATCACGATAATTATAAATACTTACATTATTTTTAGTTAATTTGCCAATAATATTTAAAGAAGGAAAATAATTATAATTACGATCAGTATTTCTATGCAAAGCTAAATAATCAATAACCACGATTAAATATTTTTCTTTTGATTTCACAACTTTATCGCATGCTCGATAAAAAGTGTTTTTAGATGATTGTCTAATAATATCACTGCCATTTACTTCAAGAATAATCATTTCATTATCAAAAGGCAATGATTTATATAAATTAGCATAAGTTAAATTTCCTTGTTCAATAGCACTTCTTGCTTGATTAGTAAAAGCAAAATCAACTTCATAGCCTTGATTATAAGCTTCTTGAGCCATGGCTTTACTAACAAGTTTAGGCACAGAAATGTTATAACTAGTTGAATAAGACATAAAACCATTAACATAGCCTAAAACTTCTTGGCCTTTAACATTAGCTTTTTCAACATATTCATTATATAAATCTTTTAAATAAGTATCATAATTAGTAATTGATGCAATTTCTTCTTTATTATCATTACTATGATTAGAAGAAGAAATTAAACTAACATTTCCATTACTCACTCTTAAATGAATTTCTGAATATGATTTACCATTGCTAGCGCCTTGCACAAAAGGAACCCCATTTATAACAACATTTTCATATTGATGAGAATGAGCACAAAAAACTGCATCAACATATTTTTTATTACTAAGAGAACTAGTAGATGTAACTTCACTACTAATTTGTTCTTGAGAAGCATGCCCATCAAGAATAATCACATCACATTTTTTATTTATTCTTAATTCATCAGATAAATTTTTAATAATTGGAAGTGAATCAACAAAAGTAAATTCATCAGCAAATTGTGAAGAAATGCTAGTGATTTGATTTTCACCAATTATTCCAATAATCCCGACTCTTAAACCATTTTCTAAGTCTTTTATTACATAATCTTCACATATATCATCAGCATGAGAAAGAGTTGTTTTACTTTCAATATCATAATTATAAATATTAGCACCTAAAAATGGAGTTGAATACTTTGTTGTTTGATCAAATAAAGATCTATTATTAATAATATATTGTTTTCCCCAATCAAATTCATGATTACCTAAAGTAAACGAATCAAACTCAATATAATTCATAGCTTTAGTTAAAAATTCGCCATAATTCGAATTTGATTCGATTGAACCTTGCCACATATCACCAGAATTTAAAATTAAAGTATTATCTTCTTCACTTTTATTTTTAAAAAAGGTTCCTTGTTTTAAAAATCCTAATTCTTCATCATTTTCTATTATTGAGCCATGAAAGTCATTCATTGCAAAAAGATTAATTTCACCATTTATATTTTCATTTTTCTTTATTACATTTACTTCACATTCACCAATTAAATCATTATAAGAAACATAAATGGTTGTATTACCTTCTTTTTTTCCAGTAATTAATCCATCATTAACTTCTGCAATTTGATTATCTTTTACACTCCAAACAAATTCAACCATTTGATTTAATGGAATTAACTGTGCTTCGATTTTAATACTTTCATTAACATATAAAGTAACTTTATTTTGACTTAATTTAATTTGTGAAGGTATTTCAGAATTACTATCACTTTCACTTGAAGTAGTTTCTTGATTTGAAGTGAATCTTTCTGTAGTTGAAGATGTATTATTTGAAGAACTATTTAACAAAGGAAAATTAATTGAACAACTTGTTAAAAATAATAAACTTAATAAAACAAAAATTTTTTTCACGGCACTCTCCTAATAATGTGTTAAAATTATATCATTTTTGCATGCAAAAAGGCTACAAATTGTAGCCTCTTAAAATTAATTTATGTTTATTATTTAGTTAAATAAACAATTCCACCTAAACTTAATACAGCGTATAATGCATCGTTAGAAATTTCATCACAATAAACAACGATTTTCTTTTCAAGTTTAGTATGAATCTTAATACAAATGTTATTTGATGATTTAGTAATGATATTAGCATCTTTTAATGTTTGTAAAGAAATAACATCACCATTAATCTTATCTAATACTGTATCAATATAAATGTTTTGAATTTCAGTAATTTGTTTTGATTCTTTTTCTTCAACAGGTAATAAATTCATCATTTTTTCAAATGCTTCATTATAATCTCTATTGAATGCTTCATAAGCATCAACTGAATAAGTTGCAGATAATTGTTCTGGATGTCCTAGTTTATCGAAAATTGCTTCACCATCGACAACTAAATCTTTTGCAAAGTCAGATTCAACATATCTTCTCTTTTTATTAATTCCACGTTCAGCAAATAATAAATCAATTAATTCTAATGCACGTTTTAATGCACGATTGGATTTAACTCTTAAAGTGAATGGAACTTCTGTAAATTGACGTTTTTCACCTAAATCAATTTGATGATATTTGTTGATTGGGAATTTTTCTTCATTCTTTGGATCAAGGGCTAAATGTAATCTTAATGTACGACCACTGATTGTAATTTTTGCAATTAATCCTTTTCTTCTAAATGATTCACATTTTCTAGAAAGTCTATCATGTGTACCATAAGATAATAATGAATTTTTAATTGTTGAATAATATTCTTTTGTATTATCAGAACATAATTTTAATTTAGTTGTAAATTTGGAAGTTTTAATAACAAGTCTATCTTTTTCTTCAAGAGGAATTTCAATAGCTTCATTATTTTCATCATCAGTATCATCATCAACTTCTTCAACTGTTTCTTCAACTTCTTCAGGTTCTTCTACTTCTTCAACTTCTTCAGGTTCTTCTACTTCTTCAACAGTATCATCAACTGTTTCTTCTTCGACAGGTTGACTTTCTTCAACAATAACAGCTTTGTCTTCTTCAAGAGGAATTTCATTAAATTTAACTCTTAAGCAAATAAAGAAGCAAACAACAATCATTGCTACTAACCAAATGCATAATTTAGCAATACTAAATGCTAAGATTAAATCATACATCATAGCAAAGCCAATAAATAAACTTAAGAATAAAGTATAATCTAATGCAATAACTTGTTTTGATTTTAAACCTTTAAGGATAATTGAACAAATACTAACACTAATAACTGCAAGTGAAGCAATTAATACTGCAAATGAAATAACAATATTCTTAGTTGAAT
>FR889412.1:14899-15103 GCA_000432895.1 Firmicutes bacterium CAG:449
TGAAACAAGACCAATGCTATCTAAATATACAAATCCTCTTGCAATAAGTAATGCAATAACTACCATTAAAAGAACTAAGAATCTTTTAAATGTTGTTGCAAGATATTTTTGTAATCTTGTTGGTTCATCATTAAACTTGTTAGTGGTTCCAACCATTAATGATCTAACAATTAATGTAAAGGCAAATGCTAATGTAACAATCAT
>FR889413.1:0-11258 GCA_000432895.1 Firmicutes bacterium CAG:449
ATTTTTTTAATAATTACAAAATGATTGTTTTTTTGATTATTAACAAGTGTAATACATGGTAATTTCTTTAATAAAAAGATATCATTACACTCATATCCTTTTAATGTTAAATTATGATCCTTTGCAATATTTGCTAATTCTAAAAAAGAATAGTTCTTTTTATTTAAGTTTTGTTTTAAAAATAAATAATTTTCATCATGATGAAAATTTGCTAAAATCATTTTTAAGCAAGCAAAACCACAATCATAATTTGTTAATTGTAAACATTGATATTTCATAATCTCCTCCTAAATATTTAATTAGTAAAAAATTAGAAATATCTTTAAAAAAACCAAGAAGATTATTATTTCTCTTGGTTTTATCAAAACTATATAAAGTAGTTTTTAGTTAAGACTATTTTTCTTTTGTAAATATTCATTTAATTGCTTTTTAAATTCATTTAATTTATTTTGTTCACATTCAACTTTTTCTTTTGGTGCTTTATTAACAAAATTTGGATTAGAAAGCATCTTATCACAACGAACAATTTCATTATTTAAGAATGTAATTTTGCTTTCAATTTTCTTTAATAATTCTTCTTTAGAAATGTCTTCTTCAATATACATTTGACCAATTTTATAAATAGAAGCTAAATTCTTTTTGTCACCTTGATTAATATAAATATCTTCAGCAAAAGTAAATCTAGCTAAATATGGTGTAATTAAAGAAAAATCAAAATCACCATATAAATATAATTTAATTTTAGCATTTGGTGACATATTATTATTTACTTTAAATACTCTAATATCTTTAATCATTTGAATTAAACTAGAAATTTCAATTTCTGCTTGCTCATCAAATAAAGAATTATCAACTTCTGGATATGATTCAAGCATAATACTTTCTTTATGATTTGGTAAAGATAAATAAATTTCTTCAGCAATAAATGGAGTATAAGGATAAATCATTAAAATAATAGCTTTTAAAACTTTTAAAAGAACTTTTTTAGTATTGATATTATTTTCAGAAGAAAATTTCACTTTACTTAATTCTAGATACCAAGAAGTAAAATCATCATAAACAAAATTATATAAATGAGTTGAAGCATTACTAAAATCATATTTTTCCATATTTTCAGTAACATTTTGAATACAATGATTTAATCTTGATAAAATAAATTTATCAATTAAATCAAGTTGATTTACATCAATATTTTCATCTAAAGTATCATTTTCAATATTCATTAAAATAAATCTAGAAGCATTCCAAATCTTATTTAAATATGCTTCACTTGCTTTTACTTTTTCAATTGAAAAACGAGTATCTAATCCTGGTGTAGTTGATGTAGTTAAAAAATATCTTAATGCATCAACACCATATTCATTAATAACATCAACTGGATCAATTCCATTTCCTAAAGATTTAGACATTTTTCTACCTTGTTCATCTCTAATTAAACCATGGATTAAACATTTATCAAAAGGTCTTTTCTTCATAAAATGAAGTCCTTGGAAAATCATTCTTGAAACCCAAAAGAAAATAATATCATATGCAGTAACCATGACATCAAGAGGATAATATCTTTCTAGCATCTTACTATCATCAGGCCAAGATAAAGTTGAAAATGGCCATAAAGCAGAAGAAAACCAAGTATCTAAAACATCTTCATCTTGATAATAATCTTCCATATTTTCTGGTTCAGTTTCACTAACAAGAATTTCTCCAGTTTTTTTATTATAGTAAGCAGGTATTCTATGTCCCCACCATAATTGACGAGAAATACACCAGTCTTCACAATTTTCCATCCAATTAGTAAAGATTTTATTAAATCTTTCTGGGATAAATTCTACTTTATCATCGCATTCTTGATTTTTTAAAGAAGCATCAGCAAGTGGTTTCATTTTAACAAACCATTGTTTTTTAAGCATCGGTTCAACTACTGCACCACTTCTTTCTGAATGTCCTACTTGGTGAACAATTTTTTCAATTTTAATTAAATTACCTTCTTGATTAATTTTTTCAACTAATTTTTTACGACATTCATAGCGATCTAATCCCGCATATTCATTACAACAACTTGCCATAGTTGCATCATCATTAATAACAATTGGATGAGGAAGATTATATTTTTGTCCAATGATAAAATCATTGGGATCGTGAGCAGGAGTACATTTCATCGCACCTGTTCCAAATTCAATATCAACATAATCATCAGCAATAATTACTATTTCTTCATGATTAGCAGGATTAATAACTTTTTGACCGACTAAATGCTTATATCTATCATCTTTAGGGTTAACTACTACACATACATCACCAAACATTGTTTCTGGTCTAGTAGTAGCAACAGTTAAATATTCATTAGAATTAACTAGAGGATACTTAAAATAGAAGAATTCACCTTCATCATCTTGGTGGATAACTTCAATATTAGATAAAGCAGTTTTAAATACTGGATCCCAGTTAATTATCTTTTCACCACGATAAATAAGTCCTTCATTATATAAACTAACAAAAACATGTTTAACTGCTTTTGATAAACCTTCATCAAGAGTAAATCTTTCTTTTGAATAATCTAAACTTAAACCCATCATTGCCCATTGTTTATGAATAGTTTCAGCGTATTCTTTTTTCCATTTCCAAGCTTGTTCTAAGAATTTTTCTCTACCTAAATCATAGCGAGAAATACATTCTTTTCTTAATCTTTGCTCAACTTTTGCTTGGGTGGCAATTCCTGCATGATCCATTCCAGGAACCCACAAAACATCATATCCTTTAGCCTTTTTATATCGTGCGATAATATCTTGAATAGTTGTATTCCATGCATGACCTAAATGAAGCATACCTGTAACATTAGGTGGAGGTATAACCATAGAAAATTTAGTTTTTGTTAAATCTCCACTTAAAAAATAGCCTTTATTTTTCCAATTCTCATATTTACCTTTTTCTACTTCGTGATGATCATAATGTGTTGATAGCATATTTTCCTCCAAAAAAAAACATCCTTTTTAAGGACGTCAATAAACGTGTTACCACCTTAATTCATTTATAAATATAAATGCACTTAATTTATACTTTAACGCAGTAAACGAAGATTCCTCTTTATCTTCCTAACGACTCAATTGCTATTTATATTCTTTTTCACCAACCAAGAATTCTCTAAAATAAATTAAGCAATATCCTTTTAGTTCTACGACATAGTTATGTTATCTTATTTTTTTATTTCTTGCAATATAAATTAAGTAAATGAACCAAAATAAATTCTTTACATATATTAAAGTGTACTTATGAAACCATTATTATCAAAAATTAAAGCTAAACTTCCTTATTATAAGGACAAAATATTTAAATCTATCGATGTATTATTAATTTATCAAGGAATTTTGTTTTTAATTACACCTACAGGAGTAAATCAATTATTATTAATTGCACTAGTTATCATCTTTATTCTTCTGATGGTGAAGAAAATATAATTTTTTCATTAATATTTTTAACTTTTTCTAAATAATTTTTTAAATAAATTAAGTGTTTTAAATCATCAAAATTATTTTGAAATCTATGATATGGAAAAATATATAGCACTGCGAGAAGATAATCTTTTTCATAATCTAATAAATCATTAATTTTTAAATATTCTTCCACGTAAGAAGTAATATCTAAATTATCAATATTTAATGAAGAAATTACATTATACAAATCATAAGAAGCAATATTATAAGCTATTTTTTCGGTAGAAATAATTTTTTCTTGTTTTAAAATAACATGATCAAAAGAAAAATTTTGATAAGTTAAACATATTCTTAGTTTTTTACTTTCTTTAACTTTATTTTCAAATTCTAAAACAAATCTAGAAGCTTCTTCTAATGAAGATTGAAATAAATCATAATTTAATAAGAAAAACCATTCATTAGGTGAATGATAATCATTTCTTTCTATTACCTCAATTCTTGATTCAATAGCTTCCGAAATATTTTTTATTTGCTCATCTAAGAAATTTAAAGTACTTTCTAAATAATGGTCAGAAGCATTAATATTTACATAAGATGATTTATGCATTAAAGCAATTGCCTTGATAAAAAAAGAAATTTTTAAATCAAAGCCAGAAATATTTTCTTCATTATAATAATTTAAAACTTCATAATAATGATCATTTTCTTCATTTACATATAAATTATTACTATTTATTAAAGGAATATTAAAATATTCAATATTTAATAATTCCATTCTAGCATAAATTTTATTTAATGAATCATCTGTAACTTCTTTAACAATATATTTACCTTTATTTGTATTTATTCGGTAAATTAAAGGAGTAATTTTAATGCTCGATAATTCTTCTATTTGATATTTCTCTTTTAAAAAGTTATACATGGCAATTGTAATAAAGTATTTTCTTTAATTTCTTTATTTGGATTTAATTTAATAATATCATTTTCATTTAATTTAAATTTTTGCACTATAGAAGATAAAGTATCATCTTTTTTTACTCGATAAAATAAATAGCTTGAAGAATATTTTTCTTTAAAAATTTCTGGCTTTGGTTCATTTTTTACTTCAACTTTAATTTCTTCTTTTTTAATGACTGGATCTAATAAAACAATTTTATTTTCATCAATATTCATTTGTTTTATTTCTTCTTCATTACGGTGTAAATAATCACGTAATTCGTTAGTAATATCATCATTATCTAATAAACAAAATCTTTCTAAAGAAACATCATCTCCAGATACTAAATAAATAATTTTTAAAGTTATATNATAAATAATTTTTAAAGTTATATCATTATCATTTTTTTCAACTTGAAAATCATCAATTTTCAATTTTAAGTCTTTATGATGATATTTACATTTATTTAAAGAAAAATTAAAATCAACTTTTTCATGCTGAATATTATTATCATTAAAAATAAAATCAATTAGAAAATAGCCTTTAATAATTAAATCATTTGTTTGTTCAATCTCATCATATTGATCGGCTAAATTCGTATTTAATATTTCACCTTCATAAAGTGATTTAAAATGATAAACTAAATCTATTGTTTCCATATAAAAAACCTCCATTTCAATATATGAAAGGAGGTTAACACTTATTCAATAATTAAAGAAATACATTCTTTAAGTTTTTCTAAGTATGATTTATTGTTTATAGAAACAAATAAATAATTATCTATCGAATGTTTTTTTATTGAATTAATTAATTTTGCTTTTTCTGATTGATTTAATTTATCGCATTTAGTAAAAACAAGATATAAAGGTAAATTCATATTTTTGATAAAATCCATATTTTCAAATTCTTCATCAAGCAATTCTCTTCGTGAATCAATCAAATAAAATACAGCTTTTAAAGAAGTATTTGAGGAAAAATAACCTTCCATCATTTCTTCAAAGGCATCTTTTTCTCTAGCAATTTTTCTATATCCAAACCCAGGAACATCCACAAGATAGAATTTTTTATTAATTAGATAATAATTAACTAATTTTGTTTGACCAGGTTTTTTAGAAATATAAGCCAAATTTTTTCTATCCGTTAAAGCATTAATTAATGATGACTTACCAACATTAGATTTTCCAATAAAAAGTATTTGAGGTAAATCTAAAAGGTGATCTTCTTTACTAAAAGCTGATTTAACAAATTCAGCATTATTAAAATTAATCATTTTCACAAAGAGCTTCTTTCAAAGCTTGATCAACATCATCAAGTAAAACAAACTTAATATTTTCTTTTACAACATTTGGTAAATCATGTAAGTTCTTTTCGTTTTCACGTGGAATTAAAACTTTCTTAATTCCAGAACGATAAGCCGCTAAAGATTTTTCTTTTAATCCACCAATTGGGAATGCTTTACCTCTTAAAGTAACTTCACCAGTCATTGCCACATCTGCACTAACTTTTCTATTGGTTAAAGCAGATATAATTCCTACTGTTAAAGCAATACCTGCTGATGGTCCATCTTTAGGAACTGCTCCTTCAGGAACATGAATATGAATATCGTTTTTAGCAAATAATTCAGGATTAATATGATATTTTTCTGCATTTGCACGTACATAATCTAAAGCAATCGTAGCAGATTCTTTCATAATATTACCTAAATTACCAGTTAATACTAATCCACCTTTTCCTTCAAAATATGTTACTTCAATTGGTAAAATATCTCCACCAAATTCAGTATAAGCAAGACCTGTTACAACACCAACTTGATTTTCTTTTTCTTTAGAAGATTCATCAAAATATTCAGTACCTAAATATTCTTTTACTTTTTCAATTGTAATATTTTTAAAATCAATACCATCTTTTAATTTTTGAACTAGGGTTTTTCTAATAATAGTACCAATTTTACGTTCAAGCTCTCTAACACCCGCTTCACGAGTATAGTGGTTCATAATGTAATATAAAGCATCATCATCAAATTTTATTTCATCATCAGTAAGACCATTTTGTTTACATTGTTTAGGAATCAAATGCTCAATTGCAATATGATATTTTTCTTCATTTGTATATGAATTTAATTCAATTAATTCTAAACGATCTCTTAAAGCAGGTGGAATATTTTCTAGATAGTTTGCAGTAGCAATAAATAAAACTTTTGATAAATCATAAGTTTCTTCAACATAATTATCTTGGAAAAAACTATTTTGTTCAGGATCAAGAACCTCTAATAATGCAGAAGCTGGATCACCATGAATATTCGAAGTAATTTTATCAATTTCATCAAGTAAGAAAACTGGATTAATTACTCCTGCTTGTTTCATTCCTTTAATAATTTTGCCAGGCATAGAAGCAACGTAAGTACGACGATGTCCTCTTATTTCAGCTTCATCAGAAGTACCACCTAAAGATGCCTTAACAAACTTTCTATTTAACGCTTTTGCAATTGATTTAGCAAGAGAAGTTTTACCAGTACCTGGTGGTCCATATAAGCATAAAATAGGCGCTTTTAATGATTTAGTAACACTTTTAACAGCAAGATATTCTAAAATTCTTTCTTTAACTTTTTTAAGTCCATAATGATCTTCATTTAAAATTTCTTCAGCATGTTTAATATTATCGTTATCTTTTGATTCTTCAAACCATGGAATTGACATCATTGTATCAATATAAGCTTTGACCATGGATGATTCAACAGAAGCCGCTGGTAATTGTTTATAATGATTAATTTCAGATTTAACTTTCTTTTTAACATTTTCTGGATATGGATTTTTATCTAATTTTCCTAAATATTGGTCAACATTATCCTCATCATCACCATCACCAAGTTCATCTTGAATAGCTCTTAATTTCTCTCTTAAAATATAATCTTTTTGAGCTTGTTCACTACGATCACGAACTTTACGATTAATATCACTTTCAATTTTTTCTTCTAAATGACTACTGATTAATCTTTCTTTTAAAAAGTTTAAGCGATTAATTAATGAATTTTCTTCTAAAAATTTTTGTTTTTCAAGATAATTCATTTCTAAATAATTACCTAAAACATTTGTAAAATCTTCAGGTGAAATTTTTGCTTGAAGTTTATATAAAATAGGTCTTGGTAAAGGAACCATATTATTCTTATCATTAATATAATCTAAAACTTCAGTATATAAAGAAATAATAGTATTTTCATCTTCATCTTTTTTAATTGGGAATAAAGTATATTCACATTCAAATGATGGTTTATCTTGATATATTATAGAATTAACTTTACTTATTTTAATACGAGAAATAGAGGTAACTCTTAAACGAAATACCCCATTTATCTCTTTTACATTATCAATTGTACAAAGTGAACCTATTAAAGAAATATCATTTTCAGTTGGTTCATTGATTGAAATATCTTTTTGAGCAACAACAATAATCTTTGAATTAGTTTCATTAAGAGATTTTTGCATTGCAGAAACAGAAAATAATCTACCTACATCAATATTGGAAAATGTTGTAGGGAAAACTACTGCACCACGTGTTATAAGTAAAGGTAATACTTTCTTTTCTCTTGGCATAATTTCCTCCTTATATGAGAGGAAACTCTACAAGTTTCCTACTCATTGTTTGCTAAAACAAATTTAGTAAACATTTCATTTCTTAAGTTCTTCAAAACTTCATTTTGGTTAGGTTCAAGAGCTTTTCTAACATCTTCAACCTTCATATTATACATTTTTGCTAACTCTTCGTATTTATCATTTAATGCTTTAGAATCAACAACAATGTTTTCTTTACGGCATACTTCTTCAATAACAAGCATTCCTTTAATATTATGCTCAGCTTCGATTTTCTTATCAGCAAGAAGTTTTTCATTATCAATATTATTTATTTTTAAATAATCTTCAAATTTTAATCCATTAGATTCAACTTGCTTTTTCATATTATCAATTTGAGCTTTTGCTTCATCTTCAAGTAAAGAAGGAGCAATTTCAACTGTTGCATTATCAATAATCTTTTCAATGATTTCATTTAATCTAGTATTATCAGCATCTTTTTGTTTTTTAGCTAATAAATCAGCTTTAACTTTTTCTTTATATTGATCAACTGTTTCAATATTTTCTAATTCTAATTCTTTAACGAATTCATCACCTAAAGTTGGTAAAGAAGTTTGTTTAACTTCATGACATTTAACAACAAATTTAGCTTCTTTTCCAGCAAGATTTTCAACATAGTTTGTTGGGAAAGTAACTGTAATTTCTCTTTCTTCATCCGCTTTAATACCTATTAATTGATCTTCAAAGCCAGGAATAAATGCATTAGAACCTAATTTTAATTCATAACCTTTTGCTTCTCCACCATCAAAAGGAATATCATCAATGTAACCTTTGAAATCAATAATAACTGTATCATTTAAACTTGCTGCATCTTCTTTAACAAGTAAAGTAGCATGATTATTTAATTGTTTATTGATCTCAGTTTCAACATCTTGTTCAGTAACTTCTACTGGTTTCTTTTCAATGTGAATACCTTTATATTCACCTAAAGTTACAACTGGAGGTAAAGCAACTGTTACAGTACATTCTAATTCGTTAGCATCAATTTTTGTAACATTTAATTTTGGTTCAGCAATAACTGTTAATTTTTCATCTTGAATAGTTTTAGCGTACTCTTTATTAACAAGAGCAAATAAAGCTTCATGTAAAACTTCAGCAGGATTAATTCTTTGTGCAGCAATATTAGCAGGGACATGTCCAGGTCTAAATCCAGGAACTTTTAATTTAGCACTTAATTTATTAAATTCTTTTGTTTGTGCAGCTTTCCATTCATCGCCAGATGTAGTAAATGTAATTACAACTTCTGAACCATTTTTTTCAATTTTCTTTTCCATAATAAAAATAATTCTCCTTAATAAAAGCATTTTCTATTTTATATTATAAATATAAATAGAACAAGTAATTTCATAAAATTTATATTAGAATGAACTATTAATAAAATCAATAATTTGCTTTATTTCTACTTCATCCATTTGTATATCGTGTTTTAATTTTTCCATTGAAGGATTTTCTTTTAAAGAATCTTTAACCATATAAATAATTATTTCACAAATACTATACACATTTTCTTTTTCAAAAATTGAATTAGGATATGATTTTATTTCAATTTGTTTTAAAAATTCTAAAGCATAAAATATATCAGTAGGATTTTCATTTAATTTATTTAAATAATTTGTCGCTTCAATAAATTTACTTTTTTCAAAAGGCAAAACATTTTTACTTGGATTAAATTCAAACAATTTATTTTCACGATTTTTAATTAAAATAACTTCATCAATTTTTTGGCTAACTAAAACAAATTCAATTAAAACTTTATAATTATAATTTGCATTAGATTTTAAAAATTCTTTAATAAAAGACAAATAATTTCTAACATTAGATTCATCTAAAAACTTAATTGCACACATTATTTTATCTTCATTAGAAGAATATAAATCCTTTTTTAAATTTTCTATTTGATAAGAATTAACTTTTTTTGGTGAAGAAATCTCTTTGATTTCTTTTTCTAAATCTTTTAAAAAATCATCAACATCTAAAGAGATAAATGGTGCTTCTTGATAAAAATGCAATAAATTTAGGCTTTCTATATATCTTTCATGACAAACATAAAAATCAATATGATAACCAATAAATTTTATTGGATCGGCTTTTAATAAAACACTCTTTTTTTTTTTAATAAATTTGTTTAAATTTTTTTCTTCAATAAATTCGTTAAATTTATTCTCATCATTTAATTCAATTAAATATCTTATGCATAAAAATAAATCATCAATTTTTTGACTATTTTTTAATATTAAAATGTTTTTTTCTAAATCTTCTTTATTCATAAATCAATTCTATTTTCTATTTTAATTTTAAATTTTTTTTCTACAAATTGTAATGTTTCTTTTAAATTAGGCTTTCTAACATTTAAAGAATGCGCATCACTAGCAATAAAATTAACACACTTATTTTTTATTAATTTAAAAGCTTTTTTTTGAATTTTTCGACCAAAATCACCTAAAATTGATGATGTGTTAATTTGAATTAGACATCCTAATTCGTTAATTTTTTTTATTTGATTAACTGATAAATAAACATATCTTTCTGGATGAGCAAAAATAACTTTGTATCCTAAAGCCATAATATCTAAAAAAACATCAGGAATATTATAGTATTCATTATAAAGAGAAAACTCAATTAATAAATACTTACTATTTCCTAATGTAATTATTTTGTTTGAAATAAGTTCATCCATAATTTCATCACTATAATATATTTCTGAACCTAAAATAAGTTTAATATTTAAATCTTTAGTTTTTTCTAATAATTTTTCATATTGAGCGAATATTAAATCTTTATTTTGTGCATTTAATTCGTTTTTAAAATAATGTGGCGTTAAAATAATCGTATCAACGCCATTTTCAATTTCTAGTTGAATCATTTTAAGTGAATCTTCAAATGATTTAGCTCCATCATCCACCGCAGGTAAAATATGCGTATGTATATCAATCATTACTATTTATTATCCTCTTTATATTGATAATGGTATGAATAAGAATAAGCATCATTACTATTCTTTTTAATTTTGTTGAAAATAACACCTAAAATTTCAATATTGTTATTATTAAATTGTCTTACTAATTCATCAAAGTCACTTTTTTTTGTTTTACCATAAGAAACAACAACTAAAAATTGTTTAACAAATTTTGAAATTAAAATTGCATCAGAAGAAGCAAGTACAGGTGGAGTATCAATTAAAATATAATCATAATCATTTTTTACTTCTTCAATTAATTCTAATAAACTGTTTGATTCAAGAATTTTACCAGGGAAAGGAGCATGACT
>FR889413.1:11280-13973 GCA_000432895.1 Firmicutes bacterium CAG:449
CTTCCACTTGAAATAAAATCAACTCCAAAGTCAGTATGTTTAATTATATCTTCTTTTTTTAATTGTTTTGTACAATAATCAGAAATACCTAAACCCTTTTCTTCATGGAAAAAACGATGAATTGTTGGTTTTCTTAAATCCATATCAATTAATAAAACTTTGAAATCCTTTTTAGCATAAATAAAAGCTAAATTAACTAATATTGTTGATTTACCTTCAGATGGTAAAGCAGAAGTAATAGCAATAATTTTCTTTTGTCCATCAACAAATGAAAAATCTAAATTAACTTGAATATGTTGAAACGCTTCTGAATAAACTGAAGATGTATTTGAAAAGATAATATTTTTTCTAATTTCATTATTTTTTTTCATTTTTTTCATCCTCCACAAATTCAGGAATTGAACCAATAACTTTTAATTTATATTTATTTTCTAAATAATTTTTATCTTTAATAGTTGAATCCATAAGTTCACGAATAATTGCATATCCAACCCCTGCTACTAAACCGACAACAAAACCAATTGCAACATAAAATTTTGTTCCTTTAGAAACGATTTTTATATCAGCGCAATTTCCTCTTCCCATTACATATTCACCAGTTGTATCATTATAAGAAGTTTGAATACGATTTTTAAACATTGAAAATGAAGAATTACTTGAAGCAACTTCTTTTGTTGCTTCAATAACATTTTCAAGAATAACTTTAGCAATAAAAGCATCAACATGAGTATAATAAACTGTAACACATAAAGTATTATCATCACTAGTGGATGTATTTATTCCATTAACAATATTTGTATATGAAATATCTTTTAAAGAATCAATTTTTGCTTGTTTTTCACTATCATCAAATGTCAAATTTGAAATACGATCAATTGCTTTTTTAGCAACTGATGAATCAGTAACAAAATCTTTAAAGGTATTAATCATTCTTAATCCATCAACAATATTTTGTGAATCACTTGATGATGTTTGATTACCTTGAATATAAATATATACATTTTGGCTAGATTGATAACGGGTAGGTGTATTTAATCCAATTCCTAAACCGACCATTGTTCCAATAAGAGTGATGACAATCATTCCAATCCAATGTACACGGAACATATGAAAAATATCTTTTAAAGATAATCCTTCATTTTCTTGATTTTCTACGTTCATATTAATCTCCCTTTATATTCGATATAAATATAATTTCATTGCTAATAGTAATATAAATTTTTACTTTTTTCAATTAGATAATTATTTTTCAACCATATTGTTAAATTTATCAACAAAAAATGACAATGTTGAAGTTCGATAATTATTCATTGCACCATTATTATCACGATAAAACTCTTGATTTAAATAAGGATAATTTTGATAATAAGAAGAAATGATTTTCACCTTTTCAATCTCTTGATTTTCATCATAAAAATAAGTAACTTCATCATTAAAAATGATTATAGAGCCATCTAATTTTCCTTTAATATATTTTTGTAAAGTTGGAACAACCCCATTTTTATAACCAAATTTATTATTCCCATCATAAGATAAACCATACTTGTCAGTAAAATTTTTATATATTGGTGAAGAAGAATTCTCTCTATTATCAAAATAATAAGACATTTCAAAATTATAAATAACTTTAGAACAATTTAAAGCAAAATATTTATTTAAATAATTATAATCAAAAAAACTACAATCACTACATTTATCATATGAAAAATAAATTAAAGCATTATCTAAATTAATTACTTTATCTAGATCATTTTCATTTTTAATTTTTCTTCTATAAGAAAAAAAGCCAAATTGCTCAAAATATTTTTTCATTCCTTCAGAAGAAGAAAAGGCTTCATTATTCAGATTAGGATTAATTTTAGTAACAATTTTTCCTTTACTATATAAGCACATTGTTGGCGTAACCATATATGAAAAAATTTCATCTCTTCCTAATGAAGGAAAATTTCTTGCATCAATAGAGTATACAACTGCTTCATTAAAACTAATAAAATTATTAATTAATGATTCATATTCTTTGCAATCTGAACATGAAGAAGAATAAATGTATAAAAATACATTTTCACCATTAATAATCATATTTTTAATATTTTGAGGATTATCAACATCAATATATGTAGAAATAAAAGCTTCAGTTTTATATTCAATTAAATTTTCATCTCTTAATAGCTTATTATCATTACAAGAATACATTAAAAATGATAAAAAAACAAATAATAATTTTTTAGAAACGGACAAGTCCATATTTCTTTTTTCCTCGTCTTAAAACAATAAAACGATTATCAATAGCAATTTTACTTGTTAACTTAAATTCTAAATCAGTAACTTTCTCACCATTAACAGTAATTGCTCCACCAGAAACAAATTCTCTAGCCTCACGCTTACTTGTTGCTAATTTACATCTAATTAAAGCATCAAGAAGTAATTCCTCTTCTTGACCATCACTTGAAGGTAATTCATTGAATCCCATTTCAATTTCTTCACTAGATAATTCCTTAATATTTCCATTAAATAAAGCATTAGTAATTTTAATAGCTTGCTGATAAGCTTCATTTCCATGAACAAAAGTAGTTAATTCTTTTGCTAATGTTTTTTGAGCTAATCTCTCATGCGGCGCGGCAATAAATTCTTTTTCAATTTGAGCAATTTCTTCTAAAGATAAGAAAGTAAATTGTTTTAAACGTTTAATTACT
>FR889413.1:14037-18218 GCA_000432895.1 Firmicutes bacterium CAG:449
AATTCATATGGTGAAGTTTTCTTTTTATCTAACCAAACAGATTTTCCACCTTCGGATTTACCAAATTTTGTTCCATCGCTTTTTAAAATTAATGGAATTGTAAAAGCCATTGCTTTAGCATCTACGCCATTTTTCTTTCTAATAAGTTCAATTCCAGAAGTCATATTTCCCCATTGGTCTTGTCCACCAATTTGCATTTTACAATTTTCATGTTGATATAAATAATTCCAATCCAAAGCTTGTAAAATTTGATAAGAAAATTCTGTATAAGAAATACCACTTTCAAGTCTAGATTTAACTGTATCTTTGTTAATCATATAATTAACATTAAATTCTTTACCATAATCTCTTAAAAAGGAAATTACATTTATTTTACTAATCCAATCATAATTATTAACAATTTTATCAAATCCAAAAATTTCTCTAACTTGCTTTTCTAAACATTTAGAATTATTTAAGGTAATACTAGTATCAAGCATTTTTCTTTCACCTTGCATTTTAGGATCACCAATTAATCCAGTTGCACCTCCAATAAGTAAAATTGGATGATGTCCATGTTCTTGTAATCTTTTTGCAACTAAGTAGGTTACTAAGTGTCCAACATGTAAAGAATCACCTGTTGGATCAGCTCCTAAATAAAAATTAACTTTATTTTCTTCTAAAAATGAAGCAATATTTTCATCTGTAGCATCAAAAAATAATTCTCTTTGCTTTAATTCATCAATTAATCTCATAATATGCCTTTCATCTAAGGGTGCTATTAGCACGGTACCACCTTAGTTCCCATCTTGGGCACTCATTAAATTAAATTTCTCCAAAGTGTAATTTCATTTATTAATAATCTTAGTTTTCACCAACCACCAAGTCTCTAAAAAAAATAATAAACTACTAGTCTTTTTCATTGAAATAGTCTAAGACTATTTAAATTCTAATTTATAAAAATTTATATATCAAGCAAATTTTTCATTAGTTTTTGAAATAATCTTGTAATGAATTAATTTAATGACTAAGATTATTTTGTTAGGAGGATATCATATATGTATTCTAAAAATATTTATAAAAATTGTAATCAAGACAAAATTAATGCAATAAATAATTTTTGTGAAGATTACAAAGATTTTATTTCAGCTGGAAAAACAGAAAGATTATGTGTCGAACTTGCCCTTAACCAAGCTAAAAAAAATGGCTATGTTTCTCTAGATGAAGTAATTAAATCAAAACAAAAAATTAAAGCTGGCGATAAACTTTATCGTATCAACAAAAACAAAAATATTATTCTTTTTAATATTGGTAAAAAACCTCTTGTGGAAGGTTTACGTGTACTTGGTGCACATATTGATTCACCTAGACTCGATGTTAAACAAAATCCAATTTATGAAAAAGATGAATTTGCTCTTCTTGATACTCATTACTATGGTGGAATTAAAAAATATCAATGGGTTACTATACCACTAGCAATTCATGGAGTTGTTTGTAAAAAAGATGGTAATACAATTAATATTAATATTGGTGAAGATGAATCTGATCCAGTAGTCGGTATTTCTGATTTATTAATTCATTTATCTGGTGATCAAATGCAAAAACCAGCTTCTAAAGTTATTGAAGGTGAAGATTTAGATTTAACAATTGGTTCTATCCCACTAGATAAAGAACAAAAAGAAGCAGTTAAAGCAAATGTTTTAAAATTATTAAAAGATAAATATAATTTTGAAGAAGAAGATTTCTTATCAAGTGAACTTGAAATCGTTCCAGCTGGCAAAGCTAGAGATTATGGTCTAGATAGATCAATGATTGCTGGATATGGTCATGATGATAGAGTTTGTGCTTTCACTTCTTTAAAAGCTGTTCTTGATGCGAAAGATGTTGAATATACTTCATGCTGTATTCTTGTTGATAAAGAAGAAATTGGTTCAGTAGGCGCTACAGGTGCTCAATCAAAATTCTTTGAAGATACTATTGCTATTTTATTAAATGCTTTAGGCTTTACTTCTTATTTAGATTTAAAAGAAGCTATGACTAATACAAAAATGTTATCTAGCGATGTTTCTGCCGGTTTTGATCCATTGTTTGCTTCTGTTAACGATCCTAAAAATGCTGCTTATTTCAATCGTGGAATTGTTTTTAATAAATATACCGGTGCTAGAGGTAAATCAGGCTCTAATGATGCTAACCCAGAATATGTTGCTTGGGTAAGAAAAATATTAGATGAAGAAAATATTCACTTCCAAACAGCTGAACTTGGTAAAGTTGATCAAGGCGGTGGAGGAACAATTGCTTATATTTTAGGTAATTATAATATGAATGTTCTTGATGCTGGTATTGCCGTATTTAATATGCACGCTCCAATGGAAATTGTTTCTAAAGCCGATGTATATGAAGCATATTTAGCTTATAAAACTTTCTTAACTAAATAAAATGTATAACAAAAATAGATTAGATATTGAAAAGGTATCTAATCTATTTTTTTAATTCATAAAAAAAGTGAACCATTATGTTCACTATTTTTTTGTAATTGTAACTAAACAATCTTCATCAGTTAAATTGGAAACACTAACACTATATCCAATTTCTGATTTGTCATTAAATTTTGTTCCACCTGCAAAGAATACTGCACTAGGTGTAAATTGTTTTGAACCAGTCCATAAAGCTGAAGATGGTTCAACTTTCCCACCATTTCCATAATTTAGGCGATTATTTCCACCTTGATCTAATAAATGTAAATATCTAAATGTTTTTCGATTACTTCTTAAATATGATCTATTAACTGAATTCGATGCACCTACAATATAACAATTATAATAATCATCAAAATCAATTTCATCAACATAATCATTACTTTGAACTAAAGAATTACCACTGATTTTTGCTTTAATTAATCTTGCATCAACATGATAAATTCTAAGACCATTATAATTATACATTTGTGTTTTTGAATATGAATGCTTAGCGTCAATTTCATTTAATCCAGTTGGAGTATAATATTCAATTAAAATATATTCATCAAAAGAAGAACCATTCCAATTATCATTAATTAAAATTGCTTCTGGATATTTACTTGATGTTTTTAAATTGATTTGACATGAATTAGTAACAACATATGGATCAATCCAACCAAGAGCCATTTTTGAATATGCATTGTGATCACCAACATTATATGATTGCATATCAAGTTCGCCCGCACAGTTCCAACTATTTTCATCATCATAGCAATAATAATCATCTAAACCTAACATATGACCAGTTTCATGAATAAATGTATGTGTTTCTGGTTTACTTGAATTATAATTATCATCATATTTATCATTAGAAAATTCATAACTAACCCACATATAATTATTAATTGTTGGCTTATTAACATTTGTTTCAGTCATTGAATCACTACACCATGCCCAAAATGTAGATGTACTTGTTCTACTATAAGTATTTGAATAAACAAAGACACAATTATCAACAAAGCCATCACCATCTTTATCATATTTTTTTAACAAAGAAGAATTGGCAGCAGAATAATATTGTTCAATTACTTTATCAGCAACATAATCACCTAATCTACTTGCAGAAGCTAAAGTATATGATGATTTAAAAACATTCGCTACTTCACCAGTAATATTTAATTTCCCATAACTTGATTTATTAAAGTATGATTTAACCGATTCATAAGCAACATCTTCACTATCACCAAAGAAAATTTTATTTATGTTTGATAATTTTTCTTCAGTCCAACCTTTACTTTTTCCATAATAATCAGAAAAATCAACTGGAACAATTAAAAATGATTGTTCTCCAGTTGTTAATGAAGTTTGCCAACCTAATTGACTATTGGTATCACGCAATGTATATCTTAAATTTTTAGCTTGATAAAAATTATTTGTTGTATCATAACTAGTTGCAGAATCATATGAAGTATTATGACTAGTTGTTGTTGATGAAGAATTGAAAAATTGGCTAATATTTAATCCATCACAAGATGTCAAAACTAATAAAACACCTAATGTATAAAAAAATCTTTTTTTCATGTAAACCTCCTAGTATTTATATTTTATTCATTATTGATTGTATGTGCAATATAATTTAAATGATCTCCCGCTCTTTCTAAATTAGAAATTAAACTAATAAAGACAGTATTTGATGATGGAGAGCACTTACCTTCTTCAAGTCTTTTTAAATGCGAATCAATCGTT
>FR889413.1:18273-21154 GCA_000432895.1 Firmicutes bacterium CAG:449
AAATCAGAAGCTTTTAATAAATCGTTAGATGTAAAATCAAACATATTTTTAGTTAAAACAAATTGTTCATTTAATTTATCTTGAATATTTTTAATTCCATCAAATGCAATTTCTGAGAATTCTAAATCTTTATCTAAAGTAGTCTTTGTATATTTTATAACATTATCAGCAATTTCAGCTTCACGAGTATAATCAATCAATACTTTATGAAGTTTAGCAATATTAAGTTCATCCTCATCAGTCAAATTATCACTTGTCGCAGTTACTTTTAATAAATAAGAAGTTATTTCATCATTCTTTTTATCGATTGAAGAAATAATATTTTTATAAGTTTCTGCATTAGAATAAGTTTTAGACATAAAATCATTGATTGTTTCATTTAAGACTTTCATTGCATCATTACCAAGATTTATAGTTTCTTTAATTGCTTGATTGATTGCAATAGTTGGTGTTTTTAAGAAACGTTCATCTAATAAAGAAGTAGTCTTTTCTTCTTTTTTATCTTTAATTACAAACTCAGAAATTTTTACAAAAGCGTCGATAAAAGGCAAAAATATTAATGTACACGCTACATTAAAGAAAGTATGAAACATAGCAATTTGTGTTCCTGGTTGACTAAACCATTTAGCAAATGTATTATCCATAAACGATGGAATACAAAGTAATAGAATAATAAAAATTAATGAACCAGTAAAATTAAATAAGAAATGAATAAAAGAAGCTCTTTTAGCATTAGTAGACGCTCCAAATGAAGATAAAAGGGCTGTTACACATGAGCCAATATTTGATCCTAAAATAATATATAAAACAGAATTACCACCATTTCCAATTACTAAATTTGCTGTAACCATTGAAATGATTATTGTTGTTAAAGCCGATGAAGATTGTAAAAGGGCAGTAAAAACAATTCCTATTAAAAATAAAACAAATGGGTTAGAAATAGAACTTAATAAATTTCTAATAGTCTCTGAGTCTTTAAAACCATTCATTGAGCTAACCATTAAATCAAGTGATAAGAAAACAAGTCCAAGACCAGCCAAACATAAAAAGATTGTTTTTGATTTTTCTGATTTAACAATCATCGAACCAAAAATACCAATAAAACAGAAAACAATTAAAAATTTTGCAATATTAAATGAATTTAATGCAACAATTTGAGCAGTAATTGTAGTTCCTATATTAGCTCCCATAATCATTGCTGTCGCTTGAAATAAATTCATAAGTCCTGCATTAACAAAACCAACAATCATTACTGTTGTTGTTCCCGAAGATTGAATAATCGCCGTTACAACTAAGCCAATTAAAACTCCAATAAATCTATTTTTAGAAGTTTTATTAAATAATTTTTTTAAACCAGAATTAGCAAGTTTTTCAATATTTTCTGATAAAATTTTAAATCCAATTAAAAAAGCACCTAAGCCAGATAATAATTGAACAAATGCTTAAACATAATCCATGTGATTTCTCCAAAATTGCAATACACATTAATTTTAACAAAATTAAGCAATTTCTTAAAATAAATAATGTACATTTTTAATATTTACATTAATGGAGCAAGTAATCTTAAAATATTTCTAATTAATTTTTGATAAAATTTTAATTTTGAATTATTATTAGTTATTTTCACTGAATTATCCTTAATTATAGCCAAAAATGTCTTTTTCATTTGTAAAATATCTTTACAATTATACATCCATACTCCACATTCAAAATGATGAACAAATGAACGATAATCAAGATTAATTGTACCAATAGAAGCAAGTTCATCATCACAAACAATCATCTTAGAATGAATAAAACCATCTTTATATTCATAAATTTTTACACCATTTTCAATTAATTTTCCATAATTTGATTTAGTCATAATATTGATTATTTTTTTATCAGGAATATTTGGAGTAATTAAAATAACATCAACTCCTCTTTTTTTAGCATTAATAATGGCTTCAATAAATTCATAATCAACAATTAAATAAGGTGTAGTTATATACAAATATTTTTTAGCTTGATTAATTAGATTCAAATATACATTTTGTCCAATATAATCATTATAAATTGGACATGGGCCATCACAATAAGGAGCGACAAAACCTTTAGTATTAAACTTTTTATGTTCAACAAGATAATCTTTTGCATTCAATTTCTTTACTGAATTAGGATTATACATTCTAATAAACATTAATACTAAACTATCAATACATTTTCCTTCTAAAAAAACAGCATTATCATACCATAATCCATATGGATGTGTTTCATTAATGTATTCATCCGCTAGATTTGCTCCACTAACAAAACCTTTTACTCCATCAATTACAGTTATTTTTCGATGATCTCTATTATTATGCATTACAGAAATAACAGGTTTAAATGGATTAAATTTACATGCTTGAATTCCTTTATCTCTTAATTCAAGATAATAATCTTTTTTAACTTTACTAATACAACCAACATCATCATACATAAAACAAACTTCTACACCTTGTTTTACTTTCTCTTCTAATACTTCTAAGATTGAATTCCACATTTTACCTTTTTCAATAATAAAGTATTCCATAAAAATATACTTTTCAGCGGTCTTTAATTCTTCTAATAATTTTAAATAGAAGTTTTCTCCAGATGATAAAAACTTCACATTACAATTTTCATAAGTTGGCATTAAACAAGTATTTTCAATGTATTGAGCTTGTCCATATGCTTGAATATTGCTATCTTTTAATACTTGCATAGTTTCATCGTTTCTTTTACAAAAACGTATTAATTCTTTACTTTCTTTTTGCATTTTTTTACGATCTTTTCTTGTCAAATTATAATTGCCAAATAAAATATAAACAGCAATTCCTACTAAAGGAATCAATAAAAGTAAAACAGTCCAAGGAAGTTT
>FR889413.1:21308-22199 GCA_000432895.1 Firmicutes bacterium CAG:449
ATAATTATTATTCCAACGATAAATAAACGTGAAAAGAATAATTTAAAAAAACGTGAAATACTTTTTAACATACAATATATATTATACATACAGTTTTAACTAAAATTTAACTTTATTTTGTTTTCTTTTAATTTTTCCCCAATTATAAAATCCATATAGATCATTTATTAAAAAGACACAAAAGCAAATAACAGTCGGCAAATATGTAATATTTNNAAATATGTAATATTTTCTCTAGATGCTAAACTCCATAATATAATTAATATAATATCATTACATGCATATAGTATTGAAAATAATTGACTTCGATTAAGTAACAACATGCAAGCAAAAAAACTTGTAAAAATTGATATTGTTGAAAAAATTAAGTTTGGAGTATTAAAATATTTTAAAATAAAATAAAAAATAAATGTCACCACTAAAGATATAAAAAACAAAAGAATAAATTTTTTAAGTGCTATTTTTTCAACTTTAACTTCACTTTCACCTTTTTTAAAAGGATGCCTTAACCAAGAAATGCCTGTTACAAAAGCAATTGGTAAAGACATAAAAACATAAGTTATCATTTCTCCATAATACGAAAAAGACAATGATATAATTCCATATAAAATAGCAAAAATGCAAACAAGGAATTGTCCAAAAGGATATCCTTTCGCAATAAAAATAAGTGATGTTACTCCAATTAAAGATGACAAAATATTTAAGAAATTTGATTTTGATAAAATCGAAACGACTAAAATAGATATTAAAGAAAATATCCATAAAAATAATTCAAATTTTGTAAAATGTTTTATTAATTTAAGAAAATTCATTTTTATCACCAAATATTTATATATTTTTTACTAAATTTTAAAATTTACCATATTGACACTTTTAAATTTATCAAATAAA
>FR889413.1:22238-23635 GCA_000432895.1 Firmicutes bacterium CAG:449
TTAATCTCTACTCCGCGAAACGTTATGGACGTACTAAATTGGACATATGTCAAATTTAAACGGTTGAACTGGTTAACTTTTTTTTATACATTAGTTGTCGAAGTTAATTTTATTTCTTGCTCACCAACAAGATTAATTAATTCTTTCGTAGTTTCATCAATATTGTAAGTAACAAACCTTACATGTAAAATGTCTAATTCTTGAATTACTTTACCACCTTCAGAATCAACTACTGGAGCGTTTTTATTATGTGTGATTGATAAAACAAATAAATTATTCGGCCAGAAAATATCTCTCACACTTTTCCCAATTACAAACGAATCTTTTTTAGCTTCAATAAATGTATCAATAACTAATGGTGTTTTGTTTTCATGGTCTTTTTCTAAACGATTATCAATTACTTGTTCATTAAATGATTTAACTTTGAATATTTCAGTAATGATATAACTAATTGCAACAGCAACAATGATAAATGTAATGTTATTAATCGAATTTAATGCTTCCACAGAAAAAATAATCGCAGTTATTGGTGTTTTAATCATTCCTCCAATTGCACAACTAATTCCAATAGCAATTAAACTAGAATAATAAGTTTCATCAATTAAATTTAATCTAACAAGTAATAAACTAACTAAGCAAGAAACAATTGCCCCAAGTGTTAAAGTAGGAATAAATAATCCACCAGTAATGCCTTCATTATTAGATAATAAAGTCATAATTGATCTAAATAATAATATCAAAATTAAAATATACCATATTGGCGTAGTTTCAATATTAAAAATATTTTTAATTAAATCGTGTCCAGTTCCTATAAAATCAAGAGAAATAAATCCAACTAAAAATGTTAATAAAAAGATTAACATAATTTTAATAAACTTATGCATTTTAATTTTTTTAACAACAATATTAGAAAGATTATACATCTTAGAAAATAATACTGAAAATAATCCCATCACTATACCCATTAATAAACTAACCCAAATTTTACTAATCTCTAATTTATTAACTTGCAAAGAAGAAAATAATGTTAAATCAATATTAGTGAGAGAAGAAATCACCTGACTTGTTACCATACCAAACATTACCGAACAACATGCAGTCATAATAATCATTGGTGAAAATCTTTGATGTGCTTCTTCTAAAGCAAAAAAGATTCCGGAAATTGGTGCGTTAGTAGCAACAGCAAACCCACTTGTAGCACCTCCAGTCATAATATATCTATCCCAAGCTTTATTCTTTTTTGCACATTTATCAGTAATTCCACGCCCTAAAGATGTTCCAAGCATAACTGATGGCCCTTCATTACCAAGTGGTACTCCAACAAAAAAAGTAATTAAAGAAGAGATAAAAGTTCCAATAAAGGTAGGAATCCATTTAAAAGAAAAAACACCCCTTAA
>FR889414.1:0-3784 GCA_000432895.1 Firmicutes bacterium CAG:449
TGAAGATGCAAGTAGTTTATTAACAAAAATTAAAATTTAATTATGTTATTTGTAACAAATTCTGTTCTATCAAGAATATTGTTATAAAAAAAATATTTATATATGATAGATGTACAAGAGGTCGAAAAATGAAAAAAGTTAATGTTTGTATCGCAGGTGGTGGCTCAACTTGGACACCTGGCATTTTAGTTGGAATGATTAAAAGAATGAAAACATTTCATATGGCAAAATTAGTTCTATATGATAACAATGGACCAAGAGTAGCTAAGATGGGTGAATATGCAAAAATATTGATGAAAGCTCATTACCCTGATTTGGAGGTAATAGTCACTTTAGATAAGAAAGAAGCTTTTGAAAATATTGATTTTGTTTTTGCTCAAATTAGAACTGGTGGCTTTAAAATGAGAGAATTAGATGAAAAAATTCCTCTTTCATTTGATGTTGTTGGTCAAGAAACATGTGGACCTGGTGGATTTGCTTATGGAATGCGTTCTATTAGAGATATGATTGAATTATGTAAAGATATTAGAGAATATTCACCTAATGCTTGGATTTTGAATTACACAAATCCTGCTGCTATTGTTGCAATTGCATTAAAAAGAGCGTTTCCAAATGATGATAGAATTTTGAATATATGTGATCAACCTATTTCATTATTAATGGCTTATTCTAGATTATTAGGTGATGTTGATTATCATGATATGGTTCCATATTATTTTGGATTAAATCACTTTGGATGGTTTACAAAAATATTGAATAAAGCTAATAATTATGAAGACATAACTGATCGTATAAAAAAGAAGATTTTAGAAGAAGGATTTGCGCCTGCTGATAAAGAACAAAGAGATCAATCTTGGTTAGATACTTATGCAATCGTAAAAGATATTTTAACTGATTTTCCAGAGTATTTACCAAATACATATTTGCAATATTATTTATATCCTGAATATAAAGCTAAACATCTAAATCCTAATTACACTCGTGCTAATGAAGTAATGGATGGTAGAGAAAAAAGAGTTTTTGAAGAATGTGATGAAGTTATAAAATATAATGATGCGAAAAAAGCAAAAACATATTATCAAGAATTAAATAAGCAAGATGCTCATGGAGATATGATTGTGGAAATTGCAGAAGCAATTTTACACGATGAAAAAAGATATTATGTTGTGATGGTTTCTAATGAAAATAAATTAATATCGAATCTTGATAAAGATGTAATTGTTGAAGTGTTATGTAAATTAGGTGCTAATGGTCCTGAACCAATTGAAGTTGGAGAAATCTCTACTTTTTATAAAGGGTTAATTGAAGGACAACATGCATATGAAAAACTAACAGTTGATGCTTATTTTGAAGAATCATATACTAAAGCTTTACAAGCATTAACTTTAAATAGAACAGTTGTTGATGCTAAAAAAGCACGTAAAATTCTTGATAAGTTAATTGAGGCAAATAAAGGTTATTGGCCAAATTTAAAATAAATTATTTATTTATATTTAAAAATAGGTAAAATATATTTAAGAGTGTTTGGCAAATGATTGAAAATTTAAGTATAGAAATTATTAATTCGTTAACTTTATCTGAACTTGATGTTTTAAGATTTATTGACAAGAATATTGAAAAAATTTTTAGTTTAAGTATTCAAGATCTAGCAAAAGAAAGTTTCTCCTCTACTGCTACTATTATAAGACTTTGCAAAAAATTAAATTTTTCAGGGTATGCAGAATTAAAATATGCTTTAAAAAATGATTTTGAAAAAAATAAATCTAAAACTAAAACTGTTAGTTTTTATGATGCAATCCAAAATAATATTAATAATATAACTTTTACTTTACAAAATTTGGATGAAAAAAATGTTAATAAAATTGTTGATATACTAAAATCAAATATGAATATATATTTTTTTGGCAAAGGTTTAAATGGTACAATTTTAGAGTATGCCTCTAAAGAATTACTTTCACATGCAAGAAATAATATATTTTTTCAAGATACACATATTGCTTATTTATATGCAGAAAAAATGAATAAAAACGATTGTGTATTTTTAGCTTCTTTATCAGGAAAAACCCATCAAACTGTTAGAATGGGACAAATTGCAAAAAGCCGTGGAGCAACTATTATATCTTTAACTGGAACAAAAGAAAATGATTTAGCTAAACTAGGTGATTATCATCTTAGTGTTGTAACTAGCCAATTAAATGATAGTAAAATTGATAATGTTTCTAGAGCGCCAATGTTAATTATCTTAAATATAATATTGGAGACATATTTTAATCAAATTGCCTAAATAAAAACTGTGAAAAAGGTAAAGGTTTCACAGTTTTTTTATATAATNGGTTTCACAGTTTTTTTATATAATAAAACCGGCTATATAAAATAAATCTTATTTATTTAAATTGAATTTATTCTTAATAAAGCAATATTAAAATAATTTTTTTCTTTTTCAATACCTATAAATTTTCTATTTAATTTTTTTGCAACATATCCAGTGGTTCCACTTCCCATAAATGGATCTAAAATAATATCATTTTCATTTGTTGATGATAGAATTATTCTTTTTAATAAGCATTCAGGTTTTTGTGTTGGATGATAACCAAATTTCTTTTCATGTATTTGTACAGCTGGTAAATCCCATACATCATCCATTTCTCTATTGTTAAATTTAAACATTTCGTTATAATTGAAGGTTTTATTTTTTCCTTTACTTGCCCAAATTATAAATTCATAAGAAAATCTAAATTTATTTTTATATATTAATGGTGGTGGATCAACTTTATGCCAAATAATAATATTAATTATTTTGAAACCAATTTTATCCATTTGTTCTTTGATATTAAAAATATTATGTTTGGTTCCACTAACCCAAATCGTTCCACCAAATTTTAATAATCGATAACATTCGTTTAGCCAATTATAGTTAAACTTATTAATGTTACTATAATTAGAAATCTTATCCCATTCACCTTTATCAACTGATACAATTTTACCATTATGAATTGATAAACCACCATTAGATAAAAAATATGGTGGGTCAGCAAATATCATATCTACTTTTTGATTTGGTAGTGTT
The DNA here is from genome assembly GCA_000432895.1 of Firmicutes bacterium CAG:449. Classification (GTDB taxonomy): domain Bacteria; phylum Bacillota_I; class Bacilli_A; order RFN20; family CAG-449; genus CAG-449. The sequence continues at coordinate 3,068 of FR889414.1, forward strand.
TTCATTATTTTAATGCAATCATCGTTATAAATCATAATAAAAAAGTCCTCATATTATTAATTAGATAAAAAATTTGTTTTTTTCTAAAAAATTTTGAGAACTTTTATTTTAAAAATAAATATTTTTATAATTTTATTGGATTTAGAAGTTTATCTATGACACCATTATCTAAATCATTGAGATTATACATTGTATCTAAAACATCAAAAGTTTCTTCTAAATTATGTTTTGCAGCATTCCAACCTATACCATCTGTAAACCAAACAAATGTAAAGTTCTTTAGATTTTGTGCTTCAAGTGCAATGTTTTTATAACTTCTTGCAGTTTCATTAAGTTTAGAACCATTACTTCCATAAAAATTACATTCGCAAGCATATACGTGATTATTAGTATATATAACAAAATCAAATCTTTTTTCTGTTTTTCCTTGGTTACTGATGCAATTTAAATTAATATTGAATTTGTTTTCAATTTCTGTTTTTTTCATCTCTTTGAAATATGTAACATTTTTAATCAAACCATGTTTAATTAAATATGATTCAACTAAATCTTCCATTGCATCACCAGTCCTATTTTTTCTACCATTTGTATCCATTCCAACTTCTACGCCAGTTACATAATCAACTAAATTATTTATAATGTGATTTTCTAACAAATTAAATAAACCTGTTTCTTTCATAAATTTTATATATTCATCGATTGAATAATTTGGTTTAT
>FR889414.1:3841-8653 GCA_000432895.1 Firmicutes bacterium CAG:449
TATCGGTGATTTTGATTTCTTTTTCTCTTTTAGCAAGTAGAATTGGAATAACTTTTAATGTTTGTGGATATTCTTTAAGTATTTTTTTAAATTCATTTTCAATGTTTTTAGAACCAATTAAAGAATTTAAAATATTTAATTCAATTTTAATGGATTCAACATTATTATATACTTTTTCAAAATCAGTATAATATTTCCAAGTAGAGATACTATCTCTCATAGTTGGTAGCCATTCATTAAAATTCCTTTTCATATAATTCTCTTTCTGTTAACGAATAATATCTTTTTTTTGTTAACTCGCAATATTCTATTTCTTTTTCAATACCAATATAACGCCTATTTAATTTTACACTAACTAAACCAGTTGTACCACTGCCATTAAAAGGATCTAATATTAAATCTTCTTCATTAGTTGATGCTAATATAATTCTTTCAAGTAATGCCATTGGTTTTTGGGTAGGATGTTTTCCAAATTTTTTTTCTTCTTTAGTAACCAAATGTATTAACCAAATATCTTTCATCTGCTTACCACCATTGATTTTTTTCATTAATGAATAATTAAAAGTATGTTTTCCTTTTTTATTTGGAGTAAGTTGTTTTCTTGCCCATAAAATTGTTTCAGTAGAATTGGTAAAACATCTACATGCTAAATTAGGAGCAGGATTAGGCTTTTGCCAAGTAATATTGTTAATGATTGAAAATCCTTCTAATTCTAACGCTATTCCAATTACATAAATGTTATGGAATGTACCACTAATCCAAATCGTTCCGTTATCATTTAAAATATCTTTGCATAATTTAATCCATTTTCTATTAAATTTAATTTTTTCATTGATATTAATAGATTTATCCCATTCACCTTTGTTTACTGATACTTGTTTTCCAGAATGACATGTCACACCTCCGCTTGATAAGAAATACGGTGGATCAGCAAATATCATGTCAATAGATTTTGGCTCTATTTTTTTTAATCTTTTAAAACAATCGTCATTATATAAGATAAAATTTCTTTCATTTATGTAAATATTTTTATTCATAATTAGTAATAATTACTTCCTCAACATTACCACGTCCGTTGGCATTAGAATTAATCATTCTTTTTGCTGGAACTATAGTGATATGAAATTCTTTATATAATTCGTTAATAAATTTTGTGTTATGATTACTTAACATTACATATACACCTCTATTTGACAAATCTTTAAAAACATTGGCAAGTCTAATTTGCTCATTTTTTCCAAAGTTATTTTTGTCATAAGAAGTAAAACTGTTTTTTTCTTCCCATGTATCATATGGTGGATCAAAATATACAAAATCACCAGCTTTAGCATTTTTAACTGCAATTTCAAAATCTGTATTTGTTATTATTGGTTTCTTATTTTTAAAAAATAAATTTAAATTATCAAAAGTTTTTCTATCAAAACAATTTACAACCTGCTTTTTACCTGATGGAACATTAAAGTATCCTTTTGAATTAACTCTATATAAGCCATTAAAACAAGCTTTATTCAAATAAATCATCCTTCCGGCTCTTACATAAATAGGTAATTTGTCAAACGTTTTCAATTTATCCATTTCTCTTATTTGATAAAAATATTCTTCGGAATGATTTTGTTCATGTTTAATTAATTCTTGCTTTAGTAAGTTAAATAACTCATTATTTTCTAAACATTTATAAACGCATATTAGTTCTTCATTTGAATCATTAATTGAAAATGCTTTAGGTTGTAATTTGAATAATAAAGCACCTCCTCCAACAAATGGTTCAAAATATCTATTAAATGTTTCAGGCAAATGAGATATAATTATATCCAATAACTGAGTTTTACCACCTGCCCATTTTACAAAAGGGTGAACTTCAATGTTTTTAACTTCTTCTTTAATTGAAATTAATTTTATTCCTAATGCATTAAAGATTTTGATAATTGTGTTAAAAGTAACACCAGTCACAACTCCATTTTCTATTTTAGATAATTGAGCTCTATCTATTCCACTTATTGATGATAATTGTTCTTGAGATAATCCAGCTTCTATTCTGTAATTATGAATATCGTTACCTAAAGATGATAATGTCATACTCATATAAAGTTCTCCTTTTTTCAATAAAATTATACAATATTTGGTTTAAAATGTGTATATTAATACACATTATTATAGTATTAAAAGAGTTTTCTAAAAAAAGAACAATAATATGTATTAAGTAAATTAATTATATTTTTGATAAATATATTATTTTATTAACATAAAAAAATTTTTATAATAACATTTATATCGATGTTTTCTAGCTTTAACAAGAAATCGAAAATATTCATAAATAGGATTTCATCATTGTAATATTTAGGTGACATATCGACTGTAATAACTAATTTTTAATGAATTATCTATTTTGTTTAAGTCTAAATTAGAATCAAATGCAAACATTATAATATGACTTTTCTCAACTTCTAGATTTATTAGATAATTGTAAAAAAGTGCATTTATAGGTTTATTTGCATTTGTTCCACTTTTCTATTTAGTTATTACATTTTGAAGAGAAAAAGTTTTATAGAGTTATAATATAGTGTTTTGATTTTTATATTATCGAAACTATAAAAAACGAGTGAAAATTTTTGTGAATATAAAAAGAGGGATAAAACCCTCTTTAGATTAATTTACTATTATTTATTTTTTTTCTTTTTTAAGAAGAAATATGTTCCAACTGCCGCTCCTGCTACTGNNNCTGCCGCTCCTGCTACTGCAACAGAACCAGCTACTATACCAACAATTGCACCTGTTGATAATCCATCATTTGTTGGTTCATCTGGAGTGATTGGATCTATTGGATCTGGTGTTTGTTTTGGTGAAACAATATAAGTAATTGTACGAACAGCCCATATTGCATTAATACCTAAATTTTTTAAATAATCTAATTTAGAAATAATTCCTTTAAAGTCACTATATCCATCATTGTTATTGTCTTTAAATGAATTAGGATAAATTTCATAAAAAATTGCATTTTCTAACCAACTACATTTCATGATTTTTTCTCCTTTATTCAAATTTAAACTAGATTATAAAAATAATAAAGAAAATTATTTTTATCTATCAAAATTTATTGTTTACATAAACTTATAATAATGATATAGTTTTATTAACTGATGAGTTAGTAACTTTTGAGTTAGTAAAGTGAGGTTAAAAAATGTTTGTTGGAAGAAAACAAGAATTATCTGAATTAAATAATAGATATAATTCTATAAAAAAAGAATTTGGTATTATTTATGGTAGAAGAAGAATAGGAAAATCATATTTAATTAAAGAATTTATAAAAGATAAAAAATACTTATTGTATCAAGCAAAAGAGGATAGTTTATATGGAAATTTAAAATCGTTATCTTATGAAATTAATAAGTTATTAAATTTACCAAATAGTTTTGTTTTTAATTCTTATGAAGAAGCTTTTGATTCAATAATTAAATATGCAAAAAATGAAAGATTTATTATTGCGATTGATGAATATCCTTATATTATTAAACAAGATGAAAGTTTTCCTTCTATATTACAAAGAATTATTGATGATGCTCCAGAAAATATATTTTTTCTTATTTCTGGAAGTGATGTTTCTTTATTAAAAAATGAAATACAAAATCATAATTCTCCTTTATATAAAAGAAGAACATTTGAAATGGAAATAAAAAAACTTGATTATAAAGAAAGTTTAGAATATTTAAGTTCTATATCAAATGAAGATAAAGTAAAGTATTTATCTTTAACATCAACATTCCCATATTATTTATCTGCTTTAGATTTTTCTATATCATTTGATGAAAATTTAAAAAAATTATTATTTAATCAGTATGGCACTTTCTTTTCGTTGTCAGATCAACTTCTCTCTAATTCTACGAAAATACAAGATGTGTATAATGCAATTCTATATGCAGTATCTAAAAGAAAAAGATCTATTAAAGAAATTTCTGATTATATTCATGAAGATGACGCAAAAGTAAGTAAATATATATCATTATTGATATCTCAAGAATTACTTGATAAAAGAGAAACTTATCATGGAAATAAAAAAACATTTTATTATGAGATTAATGATCCAATGCTTAAGTTTTGGTATATGTTTATTTTTGATAACGCTGAAAGAATTAAAATTAATGGAGCATTGGTTTTTGAAGGTTTAAAAGATAAAATAAATGAATTCATAAATTTTGGATTTGAAGATGTCGCAAGATTATATATGAATGAATTAAATAAAAGTGGAGAACTAGGTGATATATATAATTTATTTAAACCATACAAAGTTGAAAAATCAAAATTAAATAGATCAATTGAAATTGATGGTTTATCTGATAATGGAAATACTTTAATTGTAATGGAATGTAAATATAGAAAGATAAAATTTTCTTTAGAAATGTTTAATCATTTAGTGGAAAGTGCAAGTGTTTTCCCATCTAAATTAAAAAGAGAATATTATTTATTTTCAAAAAGTGGATTTGATGAAAATTTAATGAAACTAGATACATATAAAATTCATTTTTATTCATTAGATGATTTATTTAAATTTGACTCATAATTATTTTTAATTATAGTTTAATAGTTAATATTAATTTATAATGTTTATATAAATTAATATAGGAGAATGATATGAATAAAAAAGAAAGATTTAACCACTATAAATATTTAATGGGATTATCTGGTTGGGAGATTGCTTCTTATAAAGATCAAGAAAATGTAATCATTGTTAATGATGGTCCTAATGGATTAAGGAAACCAATTTGTAATGATTTTGATAAACAAAACGATATAATTAAGACAGTATGTTTACCTTCA
>FR889415.1:0-11837 GCA_000432895.1 Firmicutes bacterium CAG:449
CCCCACTTTATTTAAGAGAGCCAATTTTACTCTTCAATTAAATTAACTCTTCTAATATGTCTACCGCCTTCAAAGTCAGTAGTTAAGAATAAATTAACATATTTTTTAGCTTCTTCTAAAGGAGTAAATTTTGCGCCAATTGACATCATATTTGCATTATTATGTTGTCTAATTAATTTTGCTACATCTTCATTATAAACAAGCCCACATCTAATACCTTTAACTTTGTTACAAGTCATACAAACACCTTCACCAGTAGTGCAAATAACTATTCCTTTTTCACATTCATTATTACTTACTGCTTGAGCAGCTTTCTTAGCGAAAACAGGATAATCACAAGATTCAAGAGAATAAGTTCCAAAATCTTCTACTTCATATTTATTATCTAATAAATACTTTTTAATTTCTTCTTTTAAATTAAATCCACCGTGATCACAAGCAAGAGCAATTTTCATTTTCATAAACCTCCTTAATTTTATTAAATTCAATACTTCCTTGACGAATTAATTTTATTTCATTATCTATAATTAAAACAATTGTTGAAGGCAAACAAGAATCAACTTCACCTTTAACAATTCCTCTAATTTTACTATTAAAAACTTTATAGACATCATCTGTATTTAATAAAGGGGCACTTCCTGACATATTTGCTGAAGTCACTAACATCGGTTTATTAACTCTTTGAATTAAATCTTGCACATCTTTATTAGATGAAATTCTAATTCCCACAGTTTTTTCTTTTAAGGTTAACCAAGGATATAAGCCTTTTTTGGCTTTTAATAAAAGAGTTATTTCACCTGGCATAAAAGTATCAATTACTCTTTGAATATTTTCATCAACATCAACAAATAAATGAATATCTTCTTTTTTACTTAGCATAATTGTAAAAGGTTTTTCTGGTGGTCTTTCTTTTAAAGCACATAAAGTAGTAAAGGCTTTTTCTTGATCATAAATAATTCCTAAACCATAGACAGTTTCTGTAGGAAAGGCGAGTACGTCACCATCATTAATAATTTTTAAGCATTCTTGGTCTATAAAAGATAATATTTTCGTTTCCATATTTGATATTATAATTAATTAAAATTTTATTTTAAATATTTATTTTATATTTTTAGTAGCTAATTTTACACATTCATATGCACCATTATATAATCCTTCATTTTTAAATTTTAAAATTTGATTACACATATGCATTAATAAATCTGAATCTAAAATAAAATCATCAAGCATTTTATTTAACTTATTATCATTATCACATTCATAAGTTCCATCACCTATTTCCGAATCATAAATTGCCCCAAATACTTCGTGTCCACCTATATGACGCATAAAAATCTTGGGAATTGGATAAAAAACAAGTTCACTAGGTTTAGTTATCAATAAGTCACATTTTCTCATTAATAAGTTAGTTGAATATACAGCCGGAAAAATATCTTGATGAAAAATATTATATATTCCAGTAATCGTATTATTATTCATATCTAACACAAAATCTTTAAATTCATTATATTGGTTAAAAAATGTTTTATTTTGATTAAAATCTTTAATATTATGGCAAAGATATTCATAAACATTTAAATGATCACCATAATTAATGAATAATGCCACTTTATTTTCTTTAACATAAGGTAATAAATGTTTAATTATTTTTAAAAATTGTTTTTGTCCTGCACCCGCTCCACCAACACTTAATAAAATTCTAAGTGCCTCTTTTTGTTGAATCCTATTTATTCTAAAAGAAGTATCCTCTTCTAAATTAGAGACAATTTCATGATCAACATAATGTCCAACCATCTTCAAATCATCATTAGGCATATGTTTCAAATCATGTTTACTAAATCCATCTAATCTTTTATATCCATAATATGCAAAATTTGTTTGAACAGTATGAATAGCGCCTTCAGACAAATGTAATGCCATAGGCCAATTATCAGGTATAGCATTAACAACATTTTTCATTCCAGAATGAATAGCGCCTTGACTTGGCCAAGCATGAGTAGCGATAAAAGGAATATCTTGGGGAATGTTTTTAAATAAAGGGACTAGATTCTCACTATTTTTTTGATCAGTAGCATTGTAAGTTATTTTTTTAAAGGTATCACGATTTACTTTTTCCCAAATAAAATGATTAAACAATTTTGATTTTTGAGAAATTTTTGAACCTAAAGAATATAAATTATTTTGTGCTTGAATCATTTTTGATCCTGTTGCCTCAAAACTAGCTAAATCAAGCCAATATGGCTCATAGCCTAATGCATGAGCACAACTTGCCATAGCTATAGAAATGCGATAATGTCCAAACCCCATGCGAATATTACCAACAATTAAAGCATTGTCAGGAAATTTTTCATTTTGTGTTTTACTCACAATATTATTAACATTGATAAAATCTAATTCATTAATTTTTTCAAACCCAATTTTATAATCAACATTACTATCATCACCATATTTTTTTTGATATGATTTCTTAGATTTTTCAGCTTTTTTTACTATCTTTTTTGGTATTTCATTTCCAAAAATAACACTAGATTTATCCATTCTCAATTACTCCTTTTTTAAAATTATAAATTAATTGTTCATTTTTTCCGTTTAACATATATTCTAAAATAATCACTTCTTTTTTTGTAATAATATTAGTTAAAATTGCATCTTGTAACTTACTTGCTTCAAATAATAAATTCCTTTTTTCTAAATTATAATTAATTACATTATCGCTAGTAAAATAAAGCGCACCACATAAAAAATTTATCTTTAGCAAAGCTTCTTTTTGCTTATTAGACAAATTAATATTATCATCTCTTAATAAATAAACATCAGGATCATTTCTAAATACATACTTATCCATTGGATAACGATAAATTGTATTTAATAAAGTTATTTTTGTCGAAATTCTTTCGCGATGGGCTAAACGCATGTAAAATATATCATCAAAGCTTAAACTTACATCTGGACCAATTCTACAATAATCAACAAGATTAAATCCACTTTCTAAAGGTAATCCACATCCTAAAATCAACTTATCTTTTAAAATATTTCTTATAAAAGACATCATTTGATACATAGTTTCAGCTCTTGTTTGCCCTTTCACTTTTACTAAATTAGCAGCATAAAGAAAATCTAATTTAAAAAAATCAAATCCTAATTCAAGATAATAATTTAAACACTTTTTTATATATTCACGAACTTCTTTATTATTAATATCTAAAGGAACTTGTCTAGACCAATTTTTTCCAGCATAAACTATTTGATTATTTTCTTTATAAATCCAATCTGGATGTTCATTGAAAATTTCACTTTTTTCTTCCACGATAAATGGAGCGAGCCAAATACCCGCTTTTAAATTTTTATTATGAATCTTTTTTACAATATTACTTAATCCTTGAGGAAATCTATTTTGATCAATTTTAAGCCAATCTCCAACAAATGTTTCATATCCATCATCAATCTGGAATATATCATAATTAGAATCATCAATTCCTTCTAAAGCATTATCAATTTTTTCTTCATTAATATCTTGATAATAATTATACCATGAAGTATAACCTCTTAACTTTAAATGATTAGAATTTCCTATTTTAGAAAAATATAATTGTTGAGTTTCAATAACTTTTCCTTCTAAATAACAATAATTTAATAAAGTAAATTTGTCCTTAAGAATTTTATTTTCACAATCACTTTCTAAAATGATTCGATTTCTTTTAATATCATAATTAATAATTAAATATGCATTTTGATAATTTAAAGAACCATATAATTGAATAATATTATCTCTTTTTAAATAAGCATAAGTATAACCATGTAAAACATGTTTTCTTGTCTTTTTAAATGAATAATCTCCATATGCTTTAAATTTATACTTATTAGAAATAAATGAAGGCATTTTAATTGTTTTTAAAGATTCATTAATATTAAATTCTCTTGTATCTGTCCAAGATTGATAACCATTAACCAAAACTTGATCGCCTTTTTTAAATTTAAAGTCTTGAATTAACGCAAATGATTTCAATGTTATTTCTTTTTTTGGATAAATATTAACTATATGATGTTCTTCATTGTCAATAAATTCAAGATAATAATCTTCATTTTCAAGTTTATTACTTATATAAATTACACCATTTTTATAATACGAAATGTTAATCATTTTTATTTTGTTCTTCCTTTGAATCTTCAATAACTTTCATTACCCATTTTTCATTATAGAAATAAAGAATAATAGCACCTAAAATACAAAATACAATTGCCACGATTGCTACAATTCTTAAGCCCAAACTTGACGCTACTAAATCATTACTTGATAAATCTTGATTTGACCCAATAATTGCTAAAGAAGTAAAAACAAGCATGGCAATAGATTGTCCCATTTTCATAGCAAATGTTCTTGCTGCAAAAAACATTCCTTCTCTTTTTTCATTTGTCTTGATTGCATCTTCTTCAGCAATATCAGCCACAATCGATTGAGGTATAATTCCAAGTAAAGACATAGGAAAACTTGCTATTAGAACTATTAATATTCCAAAAACAATTCCTGGTAAAGGAATAACACCAATTAAAGCAGTAATAATATACGCTAAAGCTAATCCCAAAAAACCAAAACATACTAATTTTCTTTTACCAAATTTTGCTACAAGTTTGCTAACAGTAGGATAAAAGCAAGCAGATAATACTGTCATTGCACCTAAAAATACCATAGTATAAAATTCATCTATTTGCATTGACACTTTTACAAAGAAAGGTAACCCTGTTTGAAATAAAGTTAATCCAATCCAATATGCAATATCTGAACCAACAAAAATTCTAAATTGCTTATTTTTAAAAGTTGAGCCTAAAGATTTAATTACATTAGAATTTGATGGTTTTGATTCTACAAAATCAGTTTCCTTTAATTTAAATGTTGGTATTAACATAAAGATTAAAGCAATAATACTTAAAACAATAAAACAAATACGATAAGCCCAATCATAAGAAACATATTGTTTTAATACTCCACCAAATACAAATGGTAAATACGCTAGCATTGTACCAATAAAATATGTTAAAGAAATTGAAGTAGATATATACATACGATCTTCTTGAGTTTTACCAAATTCAGAGATCAACGCATTATATGGAGTACAATACATTGTCATAAATAAGTAAAATAATACTAAGAAAACACAAATCCAAGCGACATTCCAATTCGAAATTTCATTAATTGGAGCAAAGAAAACTAAAACAGTTGTTAAAGCAAATGGAATAGCAGCAAAACGCATAAATGGTATTCTTCTTCCTTTTGGATTTTTACTTCTATCAGATAATGTTGCAATTAATGGATCTGTCACAGCATCAAAAATACGACATCCAAAAGTAATTAAACCAAGAATTGTTAAAACACCAAAAACCACTAAACCAGGTGTAATAAACTGAATTGCTCCATCATTTAAGTCAGATTGAGTTGGCAAATAAAAAGTTACTAGCCATGCATTAATAATCCCACCTAAAATTGACCAGCCAAGTTGTCCTAATGCAAATATCCACATTTGCTTTTTTGTTAGTCTTTTTTTCATATTTTTCTCCTCAAAAATTATTGTTTTATCCTAAATAAGAATAAGTCTATTAATTGTTTAATTTCTAATTGTTGATTGGAATCTTTATCTTCAATTAAAATATCTTCAATTGCTAATTTCTTACAAAAAGATAATAAAGAAATTGCAGTTGTTCGGTAAAATAAATTTAAATCAATATCATCTTTTAACGATTTATCTTCAATTCCTTTTTGATAAGAAGAAATAAATAAATCTTTAAACTTTTTAATATTAACATTATATAAATCTAAATTTAATTGTGACTCATTATGCAAATAAGCATCTAAAGAATAAACAAAAGCATAATATGATTTATTATCAATAAATATTTTTAAATATGCTTCATAAAATTCTTTAATATTTTCATAGCCATTTTTATCATTAGAAAAAGAAAAATATTTTTCTAATAAATTTGATGATAATCTTTCTGCAACTTTAATAACTAAATTTTGCTTCTTTCCAAAATAACGATATAAAGTTGCTTCTCCAACTCCAATTTCTGAAGCAATATCACTCATAGTTACATTAGTGATTGATTTTTCAAAAAATAATTTTGTTGCTTCATCTAAAATAACATTCATTTGTGCATCTTTAATTTTACTCATCATTTCTCCTTTGATAGATAATCTATCATTTTGATATACTATCTATTATCAAATTAACATTTCCATTCATTTTTGTCAATGGTAACCGCTTACATTTATAGAAACAACAAAAAAACACTATAATTTTATAGCGTTTCTTTATAGTTTTTTTATTAATTTAACTCTTTAGTATTATATATTTTCTTATAAAATAAATAAATATCATTATTAAACAAGAAATAATACTATAATAAATTTTTATCAATCCATTAATATTAAAAACAATATTATTAATTAACGAAATTAAATAACTTATACTTATATTGTAAACGTTAAATTGCAAAGGATAATATGCTTCTCATCATTATAATTATAATCAATTGAGCAAATATAATTATTATTAACATTTGCAAAAGAAATATTTGAAATCATTTTTTTATTTTCATCAGTTAGTTTTAATAAAATATAATTTGTCTTATCATTTTTATAAAAAATAGGATTACATATTTCTATATTAAGAACTGAAGAATTAACTTTTAAAATATCATTATTAAATTTTAAAGACCCATTTATGTTATAATCATCTTTATATATTTTTTTTATATTATTATTAATTAAATTGTCCTTAATATTACAATTGTTTAAATAATTATCATTGAAACTAAAACAAAAAAAACACCGTTAATAAAATATAATTTTTTCATATATAAATCGCTTAAACAAAATAGATTTGCACATAATTAACTAAACAATTCTAAAATAAAATACTTCTCATTTTTAGCTTCTTCATCACAAACATTTGTTTTTAATTTTCCTTCTAAAACATAGCCTAAACCTTGATCAATTAATAAAACAATTGTGCCATTATAATAAACAGAACAATGTTCATCAAATTTAAACATATCTAAATTATTAACAATAATTGTTTGATGATCATTTTTTGAATATTCAAAAACTAAATTTTCATAAGTTTCAATCAATTTTTCTTTGTAAAAATACGTATTCTTTATATCTTCTACACTTCTACTAGCACCAATAACTTTATAAGTATAAGAAAAAGAAACTGGTTCTTGAGTACAAACAGCAATTGTGGAAATTAAAGTAATACTAGTTAAAAATAGATAATTATTCATTTTTTTGACCTCTTCATAATTAATTTGGTCAAAATTATAAATTTAATACTTTAAATAAATAGCAAAACGAACATATTTATTTATATCTAATAAATATTGACTATGAAATTGTGGTAAATAAATATTTTTTATATTTTCTAAATTAGATTTTAAATCAGGAGAAATTTCAAAAAAAACTGCTTTTAAAAAAGAAAATTTTTTTATTTGTAAAAATATTTTCTTATAAATAGCTAATCCTTTATCTTCCGCAAATAAAGCTAAATGTGGCTCATTATCAAGAACTCTTTTAGAAACATAATTATCTTTATTGATATAAGGTGGATTAGATACTACTATATCAAAATCATCATTAGTTACATTATCTAAACAATCTGATAATATAAAATCAATATTTGCGTTATTATCAAATGCATTTTTTTTGGCAATTTCTAAAGCTTTTTGAGAAATATCAACCGCTAGAATAAAAGAATTAATATTTCTTTTATCAAGTTCTTTTTTTAAAGAAATAGCAATACAACCAGAGCCAGTTCCAATTTCAAGGATTTTAATATTTTTATAATTATTATCAAAAATATAATTTAAAACATGCTGAACTAACTCTTCTGTTTCGTTACGAGGGATTAAAACATTATTATCAACATAAAATTTATAGCCAAAAAATATTTGATAATTTAATAAATAACTAACTGGAATTTTTTTTGCTAATTTCAACTTTTTTAAATATTCTTCATCATCAAATTCTTTTTCTTTTAAAGAAATTAATTGATATTCTTGTAAAGAAAAAGTGTCTAATAATAGCCACTTTATTTCTTCAAAAGATAAATTATCATCTACAAATTCTTTCGAATAATTAATTATCTCTTTTAATGTTTTCATTATTTTTCTTCACTAGCAAGTTTATCTTGTTGATCAGCATTAATTAAAGCATCAAGAATTTCTTCTAAATCACCTTCCATAACACGATCAAGTTTTTGAATAGTAAAACCAATACGATGATCTGTAACTCTATTTTGAGGATAATTATATGTTCTAATTTTTTCAGAACGTTCACCTGTACCAACTTTTAATCTTCTTTCTGAATCAATTTTTTCATTTTGTTCAGCTTGAGCGGCCGCATAAACTCTTGCTCTAAGAAGATTCATAGCAATTTCTCTATTTTGTAATTGAGATCTTTCAACTTGGCAAGCTACTACAATACCAGTAGGAATATGAGTAATTCTAACAGCAGATTCTGTTTTATTAACATTTTGTCCACCCGCTCCAGAAGAACGATATGTATCAATTTGTAAATCATTAGGATTAATATTAACTTCTACTTCTTGAGTTTCTGGCATTACTAAAACTGTTGCAGTAGAAGTATGAATTCTTCCACTTGCTTCTGTCTTTGGAACACGTTGAACACGATGTGCTCCTGATTCAAATTTTAGTCTTGAATAAACACCTTCACCTTTAATCATAAAAGAAATCGAAGCAAATCCCCCCATTTCAGATTCATTAGAATCTAAAACTTGAATTTTCCAACCTTTTTGTTCGGCATAACGAGTGTACATTCTAAACAAATCACCAGCAAAAATATTTGCTTCATCACCACCAGCAGCACCTCTAATCTCACAAATAATATTCTTTTCATCATTTGGATCCTTAGGAATTAACATAATTTTAATTTCATCATATAATTCTGAACTTTTAGTAGTTAAATCTTTGATATTTTCTTTAGCAAATGCGACTATTTCTGGATCTTCATCATTTTCCATTATTTTTGAGTCTTCAATATCTTGAAGCATTTTTTTATATTCTTGATATTTTTCAACTGGTTCTTCTAAATTTGCTCTTTCTTTATTTAATTCAGTCATTTTTGAAATATTTGATACAATATCATCTTGACATAAAAGATCATCAATTTCTTTTAAGCGTTTTTCCATCGAATCAAGTCTTTCAATCATCTTATCTTGTTGCATAATTTTATCACCTTATCTAATATAACAAATAAAAAATTTTTTTTAAACACAAGAAAAGTAAAAAAAGAAAAAAGATTAAATTTATTTATACAACTGTTACTTTTTTTGCTAGAATAGTTATATGGATGCAAGAATTTATAAAACAGAGAAAAAAATAAAAATGTCCTTTTTAAATATTTTACAAAAAAAGGAATTAAATGATATTACAGTTTCTGAATTATGTCGAGAATGTAATATTCATCGTAAAACATTTTACGCTCATTATCGTAATACTTCAGAAATTATTGAAGACTTACAAAGTGAAGCTATTAATGGTCTTTGCTCATTACTTGATAATGTTTTATCAGGATCTATCAATAATTTAGATGAACTATTTAATGAAGTAAATACCTATTTATTAGATAACTTCGAAATATATCATTTGCTTGCAAAAACACTTCTTTTAAGTGGATTTTTAAAACAATTAGGTGAAAAATTTACTTTAATAATTTCTAAAGCATTTGCTGAAAAAAATATTAGTGATTATGATCGTTATTCTTATTATTTTTTATCTGCCGGAATTAGTTCTTTATATTCAAGATGGTTAATAAACCCTGAACAAGAAAATTTAAACAATATTACTTCTATTTGCATTCAAATGTGTAATAAAAGAATAACTATAGGAGAATAAATCATGGAAAAAATCGAAAACAAATTTATTAGATATGTAAAAATAGATACTGAATCAAGTGAAAACTCTTCAACATATCCTTCAACTAGTAAACAATTAATTTTAGCTAATCTATTAAAAGATGAATTAAATAATTTAGGCTTAGAAGCAGAAGTTGATGAATTTGGTTTAGTCTATTGTAAAATTGAAGGCGATAATTCAAAAAAGAAAATTGGTTTAATTGCCCATATGGATACTGCTCCTACGCTTCCAGGAGGAAATTTTGAGCCAAGATTTATATATAATTATGATGGTAATGATATTAAACTAAATGAAAAATATACTCTTTCACCAAAACAATTTCCAACTTTAAAAAATGAAATTAATAAAACATTAATTGTTACCGATGGTGAACATCTTTTAGGTGGTGATGATAAAGCAGGAATTGCTATTATTATGGCAATTTGTGAATATTATGCTAAAAATAAAGACATTAATCATGCTCCAATTAGAATTTGTTTTACTCCTGATGAAGAAATTGGAAGTGGCGCAGATCATTTTGATGTCAAAAAAATGGATGCCGATATTGCTTATACTCTTGATGGAGGAGAAACCAACCAAATCAATTATGAAAACTTTAATGCTGCTTCATGTAAAGTTCAAATTCAAGGAGTTGGTATTCATCCAGGGGACGCCAAAGATAAAATGATTAATGCTATTTTGCTTAGTGTGGAATTTAATAATTTACTTAATCCAGAAATGATTCCATCAAAAACTGAAGGCTATCAAGGTTTTAATCATCTTGAAGAAATTTCTGGTGATGTTGAAAATTGTACAATGAGTTATATTTTAAGAAATCATGATGAAAATATTTTATCTCAACAAAAAGAATCATTTTTAAAAGCAAAAGAAACTATTGAAAACAAATATCCACTTGCAAAAGTTAATTTAGAAATAAAAGACCAATATCGTAATATGAAATATTATTTTGATAAAGATGATTTAGCTATTAAAAAAATCCAAGAAACTTATAAACAATTAAATTTACATTATACATCTGTTCCAATTAGAGGTGGAACTGATGGAGCTAGAATTACTTATATGGGATTACCTTGTCCAAATCTTGGTAATGGTGATAGATTATGTCATGGAAGATTTGAACATGTTGTAGTTCAAGAAATGTATGAAATGTTTGAAATTATAAAACATTTATTAGAAAACTAGCAATTCCATTATTATTTATCACAATATAATTAACTTGATTATTATAACTAGCTTCTAAATAAATATTTTTTTCATATTTAAAAAAATAGTAATAGGCATAATCTAATAAAAATAAATCATCTTTAGTTTCATTTAAGCAAATAATGATATATAAATCATTATTTTCAAAATAAGCATTAAAATTTTGTATTTCATTTGTTTTATAAATTTCAATATTTTCATAAGTGATCACTTCATTTTTATGATTAAAATAAGTAATTGAAACTAAAAAAAATGAACTAAAGAATAAAAATAATATTAAGGAAATAAACCAAATAAAGTTTTTAAAAAAGGATATTTTCATATCCTTTATTTTTTCCTTTTTTTTATAAAATATTCTTTTATTATTTGTAAACATTCATCATTTTCTAAATATGAAATAAGTGGATAATAATTCATTTTAGGAATAAAAAAGAAATCGTACAAACCTCCACATGCGCCATTTTTATAATCTTTGGCTCCAAAAACAATCTTTTTTATTTTGGCTTGTTGAATAGCACCTACACACATTTGACATGGCTCAAGAGTTACATATAAAACACATTTATCTAAACAATAATTATGTAGTTTTTTACTTGCTTCAATTATACAATTAATTTCTGCATGACTAATAATTAATTGATCTTTTTGTTTAGTATTATGGCTAGAAGCAATAACTTTATCATCCATGACTAAAACAGCCCCAACAG
>FR889415.1:11850-37244 GCA_000432895.1 Firmicutes bacterium CAG:449
CCAACAGGTACTTCATCTTCTTTTAAAGCTAATCTTGCTTCTTCAAGTGCTAAATTTAAATAATATAAATCATCCATAAATTAAAACCACCGCACAAACAGTAAATACTTAAGGCTGCTACCTTCCGGTCCTGACCTGATTCATAATACTGAATCGCGATGGCACACTCATTATATAAAAAAACAATAAAAAATTAAATAGTTTAAAAAAAATAAGCGAAATTTAATCGCTTATTCGATTTTATTAAAAGTTATCGTGATCTGCTAATTCAAAATATGCTTGAGGATGTAAGCAAACTGGGCAAATTTTTGGAGCGGCTTCAGAAATAACTATGCATCCACAATTACGACACTTCCAAGTATGAATACCTGTACTCTTTTTAAAAACTTCTAAATTTTCAACATTTTTTAATAAAGCAAGATATCTTTCTTCATGATGTTTTTCAATTGCAGCAACACCTCTAAATTGATTTGCAATATCGTGGAAACCTTCTTCATCTGCTACACGAGCGAATTCATCATACATTTCTGTCCATTCATAGTTTTCACCACTAGCAGCAGCTTTTAAATTTTCAGCAGTTGTACCAATTCCATTTAAATGTTTAAACCAAAGTTTTGCATGTTCTTTTTCATTATCAGCAGTTTCTAAAAACAAACTTGCAATTTGTTCGTAACCTTCTTTTTTAGCTTTTGAAGCAAAATATGTGTATTTATTTCTAGCTTGTGATTCACCAGCAAAAGCAGTCATTAAATTTTGTTCTGTTTTTGAACCTTTTAAAGTTTTTTCTTTAATTTCTTCTAATGCATCTCCACCTTTTTTGCAAACTGGGCAAATAGGATTTTCTTCATTAGATTCAAAAACCTTTCCACAAACCTTACATCTAAATTTTTTCATAATTCTTTCCCTCCTTATTTAAACATTCTTTACATATTCCATAATAAATTAATTCGTATGATTCAATTTTATTTTCATTTTCATCAAAGCCAGTAAAAGAATTAAAACGTGGTTTTTTATCCATCACCTTACCACATTTTTTGCATAGAAAATGATCATGCATGATAGTATTCTTATCATATCTATCAGCATTATTTGCCACTTGAATCCTTCTAATTAATCCTTGTTCAACTAGGTATGACAAACAATTGTAAACTGTTGCATAAACCATTTTACAATTTTGTTTTTTTACTTTAATGTAAATTTCATCTGCAGTCATATGCTCGCAAGAAGAATTTACTATGGAATAAATAAGTTTTCTGTTTTTTGTCATAATTTTTAGAATTATTCTAATTTTAATTTATCTTATTTTTTGACATTTGTCAATACTTAAAAGCATAAATCTAAAATCATCATAATTAAAAATCCTACAATAAAAGATAAATTAACAATTCTTTTTTCTTTGTTTGATTCACAATTTACAATTAGTTCATCAATAATAACATATATCATTGAACCTGCTCCAAAACAAAGAGACCATGGCATTAAATAAACAACTTTTGTAGCTAAAAATATGCCAATTAAAGCAAAAATTGGTTCAACTACACCAGATAAAGTTGATAGTAGTAATGCTTTCTTTTTACTTTTAGTAGAATCATATAAAGGTAAAGATAAAGCCGCTCCTTCTGGAAAATTTTGGATACCAATTCCAAGAGCAAAAATAATCCCTGAAGCAATAGTAATATCTTGATAATTGCTAAGAGCCAAACCAAATGTTAAACCTACTGATAATCCTTCTGGAATATTATGTAAAGTCATAGCTAAAAACATTTTTTTATCTTTATAATTTTTATTTTCATTTTTAGAAATAATAATATCAAAAAATAAAATAAAAACTGATCCAATAATAATTCCTCCTGCCGCTGGTAAAGCATGAGAAATATTAATCATTTTTGAATAATTAAAACTTGGAATTAATAAAGAAAAAAAAGAAGAAGCAAGCATTACTCCGCCTGCAAAGCCTAAAAAAATATTTTTTGATAATTCACCTGTTTTCCTTTTTCTAAAAAGGATTGTTAATGCTCCTAAAAAGGTCATCATAAAAATAAAAATAATGCCACTTAAAGTCAATATAATTTCTTTCATACAGTTATAAATTATGTTAAAAATTTTTTTATGTGATGATATTTTGCTTTACAAAAATATAGCAAATAAAAATAAACTAAACTATAATATTCGTAGGTTTGCAAAGGAGTATTATGAATAGATCAATTAAATCCCCATCCCAAGGAAGGGCAATCAATACTAGGAATGCTATTATTGAAGTAGCAAAAAAATTGTTTCATAAAAATGGTTATAAAAA
Source organism: Firmicutes bacterium CAG:449 (assembly GCA_000432895.1). GTDB lineage: Bacteria > Bacillota_I > Bacilli_A > RFN20 > CAG-449 > CAG-449. Next base: position 14,147 of record FR889415.1, read on the forward strand.
AACTAATACCATTATTATTGCTAAAGAAGCAAAGGTATCAGTTGGTATAGTATATTCTTATTTTAATGATAAAAAAGAATTATTTGAAATTTGGCTTAATGAACTGCTTAGTAAAAGTGATGATTATTTTTATAATCAATTTCGATTAAAAGAATATGATGTAGAATTAAGTCTTATTATTAAAAATATTTTAGAAAAAGTTTCTGATGAATTTTTTTCTTCGCCTATTGTTTATGAAAAAAACATTCCGTATGTAAATAAAACTTTATCTATATTTTTTAATAAAATGGAAAATTTATTTGTTAAAGCTTGTAATGATACGGGTATTTTTATTAAAAATTCCGAAGAAGTAACTCACATTATTTTAAATTTAATCTATGATTATAATAATGATTTAAAAAACTATAAAGGAAATAAAGAAATCTTAAAAAATAAATATATTCAAATCATTTGTTCTTTAATTAATGATTAAATAGCCCAATTCCCATCTTTAAAAATAACAAAAGGTTTATTAGAAAAATCATAACCAATGATTTGTAAATCTTTTGCTCCTATCATAAAGTCAACATGAATGAGTGATTCATTGTAGTTGATTTTTTTATAATCTTCTTCTTGCATTTTATCATAGTCTTTTAAAGTTTCTTTATAAGCTTCACCAAAAGCTAAATGACAAGAAGCATTTTCATCAAATAAAGTATTAAAGAATAAAATTCCGGTTTCATTAATTGGTGAAGAATATGGTACTAAAGCCACTTCACCTAAATAATGTGAACCTTCATCTGTATTGATTGCTTTTTTTAATACTTCTTCATTTTTTTCAGCTTCAACTTTAACAATTCTTCCTTTTTCAAAATACAGTTTAAAATTTTCAATAACTTTTCCATTATATGATAATGGTTTAGTAGACACTACCACTCCATCGACACCATCTTTTTTAGGCATTGTAAAAACTTCTTCAGTTGGAAGATTAGCGCAATATGGTATTCCTTTTAAAGATTTACTTCTTGCACTTAACCAAATATGATTTTCTTGTAAATATAGTTTTAAATTAGTGCCATTACTTGAAGTATAAACTAAATAATTTAAATTTAAATCATTTAATTTTTTAGCTTTTTCATCTAATAAAGCAATATGATTTTCCCATTCTTGTAAAGGATTATTATTATCAAGTCTAGTTGTATGCATAATCGCCTTTAAAAGTTTCTTTTTAGCAATTCTACTATTATCATTAGGGAAAACTTTTTTTGCCCAATTTGTTGAAGGAATAGCTAAAATTGTCCATTGATCGTATAACATTTCTTGATCACGATATTTTTTTACTTTTTTACTACGAGCAATCTTTGATTCAAAAATCTTTTCAGCATCTAATTTATTAAACGCATCTGGATCATCATCATCAATATAAATTAAACATGGGCAAATTTCACTTCTTTCTTTAAATTTCATTCTTTCCCATTTAGGCATTTTGCTTAAAACTTCTTTTTCTTCATATTTATATTTTAGTTTAGTGATTTCTTCATCAGTAAATTCAACAGTAACTTTTCTTGCCCCTTTTTTATAACATTCTTTAACAATTTCTTGTGCTAATTTATAATTTTTTGCAGAAACAAAGATTAAAGCATCTTGTCCTTTTTGTAAATTAACTCCAACATTTACTGCTACATTAGCAAATTTTTTACATTCTTTTATATTCATAATAAATACCTCTATTTAATACTATCATAAATCCTAGTTAATCGCGGATACTTTTTTACACTTGATTAATTTTCCTTAAGCATTTAAAATATAAATACAAGTAGGATATCTACTTTTATTTTAAATTTAATTTTTTTATATAAATATACAAGGAGTAAAAATGAAAATTAGACGAATAAGCCGTAGTGAAAAAAAAGCGCCGACATGCACAATTCAAATAAGCACAGAATATTTAATCAAAGAATCTTATACTAAAGAAGAAGCAGAAAAAACCATTAAACAATTATATTCTCTTCATGAAAATGATGGTTTTTCTTTAGAGGATTTTGAAAAAATAAAAAGTAAAATTATTGAACATACCATAAATGATTAAATTATTAGTTGTTTCCGATTCTCACCTAGACACAATTTTATTAAATAAAGTTTATTTAAAGCATCAAAATTGTGATTATTTTTTGCATTTAGGTGATTCATGTTTACCAAGTTATGCTTTAAATAATTTTTCTTCTGTTTTAGGAAATTGTGATTTTGATAATTATCCATTAAATAGAACAATTCATACTCAATATGGAAATATTTTTTTAGAACATGGTAACAATGGAAAATATACTGATATCAACTATATTAAAAGTAAAAACTGCTTAATATATTTATATGGTCATACTCATGTTAAATGTTTCAAAAAAATTGACAATATTTATATTATAAATCCAGGTTCATTATCTAGACCACGTGATGATACATTTGGATCATACGCTGTTGTTACAATTGATGAAAATACTGTCGATTGTAAGTTTTTTTGTGTTGATAGTTTATAATCTTTACAACTTAAAATTTATGCATATAATATATTTAATTGGAGATAATTATGCTAGATGTATTTATTGATTCACTATTAGATAGTTTAAAAATAGTTTTAGTGGTATTTATTTTTAATATTATTTTTTCTTTTTTTGAAGCCAAATTATCTTCATTATTAGAAAAAAACAAAAAAGTATCACCATTTTTAGGAGCCTTGTTTGGTATGGTTCCTCAATGTGGATTTTCTATTGTAGCCAGTGATTTATATTTAAAAAAACATATTACAATTGGCACTATTATTGCTATATTTATTGCTTGTAATGATGAAGCTCTACCTATTTTATTTACAGCAACTGATAGAATTTGGCAAGTAATTTTATTGATAGTTTGCAAATTTGTTTTAGGTTTTGCTGTTGGTTTTTTAGTTGATTGCATATTTTCAAAAAGCAAGAAAAATGTAAAAGAACATTATAAACATTGTGAGCACACCCCTGAAATTCATCATGGCTGTTGTCATCACGAAATTGATAATGAAAAAGAAGATTTTCTTCATAGTCATGTTTTACATCCTTTAATTCATTCATTAAAAATATTTATTTATATATTTGTTATTAATATGTTATTTGGAACTTTAATCTATTTTATTGGTGAAGATTCGATTGTTAGTTTTTTAACTCAAAATAAATATTTATCACCATTATTTGCGATAATCATTGGTTTAATTCCTAATTGTGCTTCTTCAGTATTAATTGCTAATTTATTTGTTTTAAATGCACTTCCTTTTGGAGCATGTTTATCAGGACTTATTGTTAATGCTGGCTTAGGGAGTATCTATATTTTAAAAAGTAAAGAACATAGAAAAGACTTTTTTATTATTATTGGCTTTTTAATTTTAACCGCACTTATAGCAGGATATTTAGGATTATTAATATGAAACTAGACAAGTTAAGAAAAGAAATTGAAATTATTGATAAAGATTTAGCATTATTAATTGAAAAAAGATTAAAAATATGTCAAGAAATTGGTGAAGAAAAAAAGAAATTAAATTTACCAATTTTTGATGCTAATCGTGAGCAAATCTTAAAAGAAAAAAATGCTAGTTATTTAGATAATAAGTATCAAGAAGCTTATTTAAATATTTTAGAAAAAATATTTGAAGAATCTAAGAAATTGCAAAAATAATTTACATTATAAATTTTAAATTATAAGATTAATATAGGAGTGTTTTTTATGAATAAAGTAACAAATGATGTATTTTATATTGGTGTTAACGATCACCAAATCGATTTATTTGAAGGACAATATTTAGTTCCTCATGGAATGTCATATAATTCTTATATTATTAAAGATGAAAAAATTGCCGTTTTTGATACTGTTGATCAAAACTTTACTGAAGAATGGTTAAATAATATTAAAGAAGTTTTAAAAGATGAAAAACCAACTTATTTAATTATTCAACATATGGAACCAGATCATTCGGCAAATATTATAAATTTTTTAAAAGAATATCCAGATACTATTATTGTTGGTAATAAGAAAACATTTATTATGATGAAGCAATTCTTTAATCATAATTTTACTAATTTATTAGAAGTAACAGATAAACAAGTTTTATCTTTAGGAAAACATAATTTAACATTTATTTTTGCACCTATGGTTCACTGGCCAGAAGTTATGGTTACTTATGATGATTATGATAAAATTTTGTTTTCCGCGGATGGATTCGGTAAATTTGGTGCTTTAGATGTTGATGAAGATTGGGCCTATGAAGCAAGAAGATATTATATTGGAATTGTTGGAAAATTCGGTTTACAAGTTCAAGCACTATTAAAAAAAGCAAGTACTTTGTCTATTAACATGATTTGTCCTTTACACGGACCAATTTTAAGCGATAATCTTGCTTATTATTTAAATTTATATGATATTTGGTCATCTTATAAAGTAGAAGATGACGGAATTGTGATTGCTTATACTTCTGTTTATGGTCATACTAAAAAAGCAGTTGAAGAATTAGAAAAATTAATAAAAAAATATTCTAATATTACCATAAAAGTATTTGATTTAGCGCGTTGTGATATGTCTGAAGCAGTCGAAGATGCTTTTAGATATAATAAACTTGTTTTAGCCACAACAACATATAATAATTCTATATTCCCATTTATGAGTACATTTATTGAACATTTAATAGAAAGAAACTATCAAAATAGATTTATTGCCATTATCGATAATGGTTCATGGGCTCCAATGGCTACAAAAGTCATTTTAGATAGATTTAGTAATTCCAAAAATATTACATTTTCAGAAAATAACATAAAAATACTTTCAAGTTTAAATCAAGAAAATCTATCTCAACTTGATAATCTTGCTAAAGAATTAATAAAATAAATTAAAAATTATTGATGTATCTAATTATTTAACTGATAACTTGGATATAATTCAATAATTTTTTTATAGATTTTATTTATATCATCAGCTTTTATTTCTTCAACATTTTTTAATTTTTTCAAATTCCAAGTAGAACAATTTAAAGCAATTTTATTTAAAGATTCATTATACGGAATCGTTTTTATTGTTTCCATTTCATTAAATTTATCCATTAAATATAAAATATCCATAAATGAAGTTAATTTAATTGGTAAATTTTGAATATTATGATATATATCACTTTGAATACTCTTTATTTCAAGACAATATTTTAATAATAAGTAGTCACCCATCAATGATAAATAGGATGTTACAACAACATCTTTTTTATTTTCAATTTCTTTTTTAAATGATAAATTTATTTTTTTACATAGATATCTTTCAAAACATTCAATATTAATTGCATCATAAATAACTTTTTTAATTTCATCATATTTTTCGCATTTGAAATAAATACTTGTGCTATTTAGTAATTCAACAATTTTATAATCGCCATTCATTAAATTTTCTAAAACATAATGCAATTCATATCCGTGTACATTAAAAAGTTCATTTTGCTTTTCTAAATCAATTTCTTGATCAGCATTATTACTTATATAAACAAATTTTATATCGTAATCATTTTTCTTATTTAGAAATTTAAAACGTTGATAACTATCTTCTGCTGCAAATAATATTTTAATATTATTCTTTTTTTCAATATTTTCAATTAACATATTGATAAATTCTTGTTGTTGACTATCCATTTTTCTCTAACCCCTATTATTTAAAAGTAAACCTTTCTTGTCTTTTTCTTTATTATAATATAAATTAAACTTATTTTTTAAGTATTTCTTTTAATTTTTATTATTTTTTTTATAATTAAGCATTGAAAATATTGTTTTTCATAACTTTTTTTATTTAAATTCAATAAAATAATATTCATTTAACTAAATTATTATGATAAAAAAGAGCTTTAATTAATATCAATACTTTTTACAGCTCATAATATTAAAATTGTAATGATGGATAAGAAGTAATTTTGGAAATCTCTAATGAAGAAACTTTTAAACCAAATGATGATTTATATTGAACATCATTAATTCTACAAGTATAATCAAACACGACATTTTCTCCATTAAATAATTCTTCAAAATGATTTTTTTCTAATTCAACGATTGGCATTTTAATATTTATATTTTCTTTATTATAAAATGAATTTACTTCTCGATCATTTTCTTTATCTATTAATGTTATGTAATTAATAGAAATTGTGGAGTATAAAGTATCTAAAAATGATTTTATAGTATATGTATTCAAATTTATATTTTTATCATTTATAGTTGATTCAAAACCTTTCATATCACTTATATATTGCTTATAAGCAGTATTTTCTCCATCATCGAAATAATCTCCAAGATAATAATAAAATGTATCATCTTCATAAAAAGGAGCATTTGTTTTTAAAAAGATAAAAGAATCTTCTTTTAAATACTCATTTGCTTTATTAATAAATGTTTTATTTAATTTCAATGATTCTTCTTTAACTTGCTTGTCTACTTTTAAAGAACCATCTGTTGAATTTAAATTAACATCAATACTTAGTTTTCCCTCTTCATCAGTAATTAATGAAAAAGTTGGAGATATTTTTTCAACAAAATCTAATTCAATACTAGCATTAATATTTTCATTTAACTCCGCATAGAGAGTAAGAACAATTTTTTTAGTAAAAGGTTTAAAGCATTTAATTGTTAAAAAACGATTTTTTTCATCATGATTAATACTTAAAATATCATCTTCGACTTGTGAATTATCTACATATTTGATTTTATATAAAATCTTATCAGTATTTGTATGTGGATATACATTATATGTAATTGATTTAACTCCATAATTACTTTCACTTGCTAACTCTTTTATTTGAATATTAATTCCATTAGTATTAGAAACTGTTGTATAAATATAAGTATCATTTTTTGTTTCATTTTTATTTATATTAACTAATAGTCCTAAAATTAAAAATGAACTAATTGTCGGTAGAATTATTTTTTTATTCATGATTTAACCCTAAAAAATAATATTATCAGTATCTAACTTAATTGAATCAACACCAACAACTTCTTCTGAATAATCATATTTTAAAGAGCAGTAAAATAACGTGTCTAATTCTAATGTTATTTTTGGATTTTCATTACAAACTACAGTACCTATTATTTCATAAGAAACATAATAATCATCATCTGGATTATTATTCGATGTTTCTTTTAATGCTGAACGCCATTCATTAGAATCAATCAAATTCCAAACTTCTTCTTTAGATAAATATCCTTCTTGATTTTCAACCTTATTATATAAAGCATCCTTTAATTCAACTGTAATTTCATTAAATAAATCATTATTATTTGTAATGCCGCATAATTCATCAAATTGTAAATTAAATTTTGAATAAGAAAAAGTATAATTTTTATCTTTAGTAAAAACACTATAATTAGGAATAATAAAATTTTCTATTTTAAAATCATTAATTCCAGTCTCTCCATATGCATTTGTCCAACCATTACCAATTGTATAATGCTTATTATTTTTATCACGATCTTCAATACTTAATAGTTTTTTTTCATAATCACAAGTTAAAGATGCAGTTTTACTCTTGTCAGCATTAGAAATTAAAGTTACTATGATTTGTTGATCAAAAGCTTTCATATTTGTTAAAGTGATTGTTTGTTCACCATTATTTATTTGAGCTTTCATATAACTAGAACAATCAGAATTATCTACAAATTTTAAAGTACAAGTAATTGTTTTATCTGTTGCATATTCAGGTTTTACTTCATAAGAAAATGTTTTTGAAATTGATCCATCTTCATTTTCTTTTGTACTTAAAAACCTTAAACTTATCCCATTTTCTTCTATTTCAATTTCTGAAATATTACCATTATCAATGGTATTAAAATATTTATTAGCTAATAAACCAATACTCCCTCCTACTAAAAGAAAAGCAACAAGTGAGTATTTAATTTTATTGCTTTTTAAAGATGTAAATTTTTTCATATATTCCTCCTTCAATTTTATTTACCTCCAAAATATTAATTAGCAAAAAATTTTAGTTTTTTTTAAAAAAAGGTATATAATTTTTTTAGAGGATAAAATATGAATGAAACTTTAAATACAATTAAGAATAGAAGAAGTACTAGAAAATTTAATAACAAAGAAATTAGTGAAGATATTTTAAATCAAATTTTAGAAGCCGGTACATATGCACCTACTGGTATGAATAAACAATCACCAATCATCATTTGTATTAAAGATAAAAAAATAAGAAATGAAATTATCAAAGAAAATGCATGTATCGGTGGTTTCAAAGAAGGCTTTGATCCTTTTTATGGCGCTCCAATCATTATTTTAGTAATCGCTAAAAACATTCCTACTGCCGTATATGATGGAAGTTGCGTTATTGAAAATATCATGCTTGCTGCCACTTCTTTAGGAGTAAGTTCTTGTTGGATTCATCGAGCAAAAGAAGAAATTGAATCACCATTTGGAAAAAATTTATTAAAAAAATTAAATATTGAAGGTGATTATATTGGTATTGGTCATGTAGCTTTAGGTTATAGTGAGGAAAAAACAATTATAAGTAAATCTCTTAAAGACAATTGGATTTATAAAATATAAAAACCACAATGTTGATTATTATTCTTGATTTTTATTTTTTATTAAGTAATAATTAACATTGTTCAAACAATCGCGGGATTGGTGGAATTGGCAGACACGCCAGACTTAGAATCTGGTGGGCGACCATGCAGGTTCAAGTCCTGTATCCCGCACCATTAAAGTTAAGTATAGTCGATATCAAAATATCGGCTTTTTTCTTTTTATAAGGTTAAAACTACAATTAATAACAAAAAATTAATGCGATCCAATTGGTTAATTAACACCTTAGTGAAATTATAGTGCTAAGGGATATTTTTTTATCTTGATTTGTAGTATAATAAAGTAAAAGTTAACATAAAATATTCTGTTAATTATTAAATTAATCTCTGACTAATTCTTTAATAATCCACGATGTGTGATAATGGTATTGAAAATAAAGGAGGAGCCATGAAAACTGAATATTATAAGGTGTTAGCCAAATGTGGTCATGTTGGAAGACATAGGTATATTACTAAATGGTTTTATGTGAAGGCATCATCTGGTAAAGAGGCGGCATATATAGTTAGATATAAGCCTAGAGTAAAGCACAATCATAAAGATGCTATTAGAAAAGTTGTTCCAATTACTTATGATGAATATATTGAAGGAATTAAGATAATGGCTTCTGATATGTACTTCAATGTTCATAATTCAACAGATCAAAAATTATACAATTGCATAAAGCAGGAAGATTTATATCCTGAAGAAAAAAATACTAAGATTAAAAAAGATAAAAGTGTTAAGACAATGAAAAGAATCAAATACGAAATAATGGATAAAGAATCCAAGAAGATTATACGAGGTGGAGTATATGATGAATAAAAAACGAATAGGTGAATATCTAAAAAAATTAAGAATTCAAAAGAAGAGGAATGATGGAAAGAACTTCACCCAGTATGATTTAGCTAATGAATTCATGAGCGAATACAACTCTGAAATATCAATTAATGCTATTGCTGAATGGGAAAGTGGTAATTCATTACCTAATCCAGAAAACTTAGAAATATTAGCTGAAATATATAATAAGTCAATCGATGAAATATTAGATGCAGAAGATAAAAATAGTATTAATTATGAAGATGTTTATTTATTATGTGATTCAAACTGGGGTATGAGGTTTGATAAAAAAGATAATTTATATCAAATTAGAAACGAACAAATTAAACTCATCACAAAAAGATTTAAAGAATTAGTATTAATTAGAATAGATAGAGATTTTACTGCAAATGAAGAAGATGAATTCAGATTCTTATTTAATCATTTCTATTTATTATCTAAATATGCTAAAAACAATTCAAAATTAGAAATAAACGATAATTATTTAATATTTAAAGATGCCATTTCAGAATTGCTTGTTGAAATAAGAAATATGAACAATGATGAACAATATTGGGAATTACAAAAACTTTATTCTGAACGCAACATGTTAATGTTCACATTTAGACTTGATGTTCATAAACTGCAATTCGTACCGATTCTTCAGGAAAGATTTAAAGATATTGAAGATTGGCAAAAAGATATGCTTCTTGCAATGTTTCAAAATATAGAACCTTATGATGAAAATCCAAGTAGCTATGGAGCCGATTTTTTGAAGAGATATGAAGAAAACAATGGCGAATACAATCTTGAAGAGATTCGTAAATTAGAAATAAAAGAACTTATTATACGAGGAGCATGTATCAATAAATGTTTCTTGAGTATAAAAAAAGGATATAACGAAAATAAACGAATCATTGATAGATTAGAAGAATTATATAATCAATGCTTAAAACCACTAGAGGTTCAAGTTCCTGATGAAGAAAATGATAGCAAAACAAAAACATATAAAATTGATAATAATTCAAAAAATAGATTTTTAAAGGATTATTACTTCAGTTTAAAAATGCAATTAAATGGATATGGTAATCCAGACCATTCATATGATGATATTAATGACATCTATAATTGGTTTATAAATAATGATGAAATATCTGATGATATTTATTTAAAGATTGCTGAAAGAGAAAAAGTTGATACTAATAGAGAAAAGAAATATTGGATGGCAGATTTAAAAGTTCGTTCTCAAATAGATCATTGGTTCTATGAATTTAAAGAAAAAGAAAGAAAAATTGAAGAAGGACTTAAGGAAATCTCTAAATTAAAGAAGATGCTTGAATCAGGTGATAAAGAATATATTATTCATAAATATGATATTATAGGTGGAAACGATGAGGCTTCAATTAGAGATTATATAGAATACTGGAAAACTGAACTTGATTATGCTGAGTTCTTAAAGGGAAGAGATAAAAAATTAACAAGTGAATTATTGAATGAAATCGATAATTTAAGTATGAGTGAAATAAAAGAAAAGTATTTCAAAATGGAGGTTATAGAAAATGAGTGATTTTCAAACCGCAACATTATTAAAAAAATTAAGAAATGATTATAATTATACAATTCAAAAAATAGCCAACTTACTTGGCGTTAGTAAAGCAGCTGTAAGTAAATGGGAAAATGGATACGATATAACAACAGAACATTTATATGAATTATCTAAATTATATAATGTGTCTTTTTCTGAATTGTATTATGGAAAACTAAACAATGAAGGTAATGATGATTATTGGAGACGTAATTACGATTTATCGAATTTTGAATTAGAAGATATTAATACAAAGAATGTAGACAATCTTAAAAATCTATTTGATCACTGCAATATGGTAAAGAGTCGTTTTTATACTCAACTACCTAAATGGGCCAAAAATGAATTGAATAATAATGAGTTAGATGAATTCAATTTTATTAAGCAGTATTTTCAATTTGATATCAAGTATTATGCTCACATTAAATATGGTCCTAGACATTTAGCTTTTGCTCAGGATAAAGAAGAAAAAGAATTCATTATTGAAATGCTTGATAAGATTAAAGACTTAGATAAAGATTCATATATGTGGGAATTAACTAAACTATACAATTTCACATATGATATTAAATCTGATGATGTTTGTAAAAGTGGAAATCTTAAGGCTTTAGAGTATATGCTTTCTTCATTCTCTCAAATTGAAAAAGATAGTATTCTTTATGCGAATTTGCACATTAAAGAAGTTGTAAAAGAAGATAATAGAAGTATTTTTATGGGAATATCAGAAAAAGAAATTGAAAGAGATAGAACAATTGATGAAATCGAGAATATTCCTTTCTTTAAGACAATAATCAATTCAGGTGCTAACAAACTTTATAGCCATAAATCAACACTTGGCTGGTGGGATAAAGAAATGTTTGATGCGATTGAAGGCCCAACTGTTGAAATAGATGAAAGCATTTATGATAAGTATCAATTTTATAATTTTGGTGGTCAAACAAATATTCCTATTCTTAATAATTGGAAGTTATTCGGATATAAAGATTACCTTGAATTTATTGATAAAGCTGGCACAGAGCAACTTAGAGATATTGTTAATTTGAAAGACTCTAATCCTCTTAAATATTACAATAATATGGTAGAAAGGGAGTATGCTAATGCTAAAAGATAAATTTAAGTTATTAAAGTTTTTCGATTGGAAATTATTTGTATCATTAATTTGTCTAGCACTAGTTCCTGCAATTATTCAAACAATAGAAACTTTTGTTATCTCAACTCATGTATCTACTAGTGAGATCGATGTTATTGGCCAAATAGAATGGTTTGATTTAATTGATGAAACAATTCAGGCATTCTTGATTATTCCCCTTTATTCAATACTAAATGTGATACTTAAACACGATAAAAAAAGATTTCCACATGCTACATTTAAAACAATGATTATTGCATTTGCGTTGTACACTGTGTTTTCAATTGTTGTTTTGATTTATTCAGCTACTTTGATTTCTTATATGAATCCAAATGAAACTGATTTAGCACTTGTGAACTCTTACCTGACCACATCAACAATCGCATTTATGGTTGGAATAATTATTAACTTTGTAAATGTTGTGTTTGTAGTTTTAGGAAAGAGTAAGAATCTTTATATCTTCTTAGCTGCAAAAGTATTTGTAACAATAATTAGTGACTTTATTCTTATCCCTCAGTTTGGTGTAGTAGGTGTTGCTATAAGTAACATTGCCATAAACATTATATTAGCTACAGTTGGATTATTTATTCTATTCAAACAAAAAACTATGAAAATATGCTGGTTTAAGAAAGAAGATCTATCCGTTGCTAAAGACTGGGCTAGAATAGGTGCTTTCTCTGGTGTTCAACAATTTATAGCGAATATCGTTTATGCACTAATGATTGTTAAGATGGTTAATCTAGTATCTGAATCTGGTAATTATTGGGTTTCAAACAACTTCATATGGGGTTGGTTATTGATTCCAGTTAATGCAATGAGAGAAGTAATAAGAAAAGATTGTAAAGATGGCTATTTTGAACTTAAACAATCGAATTATTACCTTATCACCTCATTTATCTTAATCTTGTGGTGTGTTACAATTCCTTTATGGACTCCATTCTTTAGAAATATTGAGCGATTAGAAAACTATGAGAGAATCTTCCAAATTGTAATACTAGCATTCCCATTCTATATACCTTATGCATTCCAGCAAATACCAGATAGCATATTCATTGGTCTAGGTAAAACAAAATATAACTTTATCAATACATGCATCATCAACTTTATTTATTATGGTGTATGGTACATTCTTTACAAAACTGAAGTTGTGACATTCACCATGACGACAATCATTCTGATGTTTGGATTTGGAATGGTAACTAGCTATGTTGTTAGTATATTAGAAGAAAAGATTTTCTTAAGAAAAGAAATGCAAAAAAGTGAATCGGTTCAATTAGAAGAGATACCAGGTAAAGAAAAAAGCTTTATAAATGGTGATTAAATAAACTAAACAGCTTTATCATAAAAGGTAAGATTGCTCAGTCTACTATGACTATAATTAAATAATTAATCTTCTTTAGGTTTCTTACCCCAATAATCTTTATTTATAAACTCTCTATGTTTCGATTAATCTTCCTTTTTTCTTTTATAAACCAAGTGCCTAATTCATAACGAAATAAGGTATCATCTATAAATTCATAAAGAAGATAATTATTATCAACAACATGTATTTTTCTAATTAAGAATTTATTAAAGTAATCAATAATATCCTTATTTAACGGATAGATAGAAGATATGACCTTGCTAAATTCTTTTTGTTTGGATTTGGTTGTTAATATTCTAGATGCTATTAAATTTATATCAGATATTATCATAACATCTATCTTTCCATCAAGAGCATCAGCTATCATTTGATTAAATGCTTTTCTACGCTTTAAATAAGTACCAGTTATTCCTTCATCATAATAAATATTAACAAGCCTCCAATCATGATTAGATTTAATATAATTTTCATAATAGTTAGTCTCTTTGAACTTGTAATGAATGAAGCTGTTCATCTTGTTCGGTAGATACTCTTGCATATGCTGCGATTCTCTTTTTGGAAGAAGCATTTTCTATTTTTTTCTTTATTGGAGTAATTTCTTTAATTATCTTTTTCATCGATTTACTCCAATATACTAATAATAGGATTATATTTTTTAATGAGTTTTTTCTTAAATAAAATAAATTCGTCTTTGGTTATAATTTTATCTTCAAGCATATAATCTAAAAGAAGACATGAAAACCTGTATTTTATTTCACCTTCAATTTGTTTATGACTCATAATAAAGTCTCCTTAAAGTCGTGTATATCTATCATTCTAAAGAGGCTTAAAGTCAAGTAATGTGAGTATAAATTATAGCAACTTGCACATCAAAAATAATAATTTTGGGGAGCAAACCACTATGATGAGGAGAAAAGGTTTTCTTTATTCACTTATTTAATCGGAATTTACTTTGTCAATTAATAATTTTAAAAATACCATCAAGAAATCTTAACAAAAGTATCGAAATTTTAGCCTTAATATGGTAACTATTGGTATCTTTGAAAGGTGGTGTTAAATTGAAAATAGATAATATAATTATTGAAGCTTCTTTAACAGAATTTAAAGTTGATTTAGAAACCGAAAAACCAGCACATTGGCTTAAAACTTTAGTTGCATTTGCTAATTCAAATGGAGGTTCAATGTATTTTGGAGTTAATGATAATGCTGAATTAATTGGTTTGAAAAGTGCTCAAGATGTTGCAGAAAAGATTACAGACTTTATTGATAAAAGAATAACATCATCACTGCCTTATGAATTAATTCCTTATTCTAAAGATAAATTAGATTATATTGAAATCAAAGTATCTAAAGGTAAAGCCACACCATATTATTATTTTCATGAAAAGACAAGAGAAGTATATGTAAGAAAAGGTAGTTCAACAGTACTTGCTACTAATCAAGAAATAGTAAATTTAGTGCTTATGGGGGCTAACCTTACATACGATAGAGTAGTAACTAATATAAAGCAAACAGAAAAGTCATTCACTGTATTTGAAGCAACTTGGTATGATAGAACACATACAAAATTTACTAAAGAAGATTATATCTCTTTAGGCCTTTCTAATGACGAAGGATTTTTAACTAATGCAGGTGTTTTGATTGCAGATCAAAATACATATTTGCATAATAGATTATTTTGTACTAGATGGAATGGATTAACTAAAACTGGCTTAGATGAGGCAAGAGATGATAGAGAAATTGAAGGAAGTATTGTTAACCAGTTAATAAGAGCTTTAGATTTCTTTGAAGCGAACACTCATAAAAGATGGCATAAAGAATCAACAGGAAGAGTGGAAGAACCTGATTATGATGTATTAGCCATTCAAGAGGCACTAGTTAATGCGATAATTCATCGTGATTATACAGAACTTGGTAGTGAAGTTTGTCTTGATATTTATGATGATAGGATTGAAATATCATCACCAGGCATTGCTTATGATAATCAAAACATACCAAAGAATGTTGATTTTATAGTTAAATCAAAAAGAAGAAATCCAATCTTAGCTGATGTATTTTCAAGAATGCATTATATGGATAGAAGAGGATCTGGCTTAAAGAAAATAAATGATGAAACTGGAAGATTATTCAACGATGGAGTTTACCATGTTGAATACTACAATAACAATGGATTCTTTATGGTAACAATTTACAATGCAAATTATGGTAAAAACGGTAACGTTACCGAAAATGTTACCGATGTTACTAAAAACTTGACCAATCTTGAAAACAAAGTGCTTGAATTAATTAAACAAGGAATAAATACCACTAAAGATTTAGTTGTTAAGACCGGAAAAACGAAAATGAGTATTTCAAGAACTACAGCAAGTCTCCAACAAAAGCACTTAATTGTAAGAGTAGGGTCAAACAGAATAGGACACTGGGAAGTAAAAGATTAATAAATTGTAAGCATCTATCTAAAATATGGTAGATGCTTTTAATATATTGCCACATCTGTCACGTGTCACATGGCGTGTATATCTAGAAATATTTCTTTGAAGGTACATCTTCATCTATAAAAGGTGCATTGTATTAACTAACATTGCTACCTTACACATTTATATTGATATCCGCAGACAAAGACTAAAAAAGTAATATTTACGATAAAATAGACTTTAGTAAAGCGAAAAAATATATTTAAAGTAAAAAATTGGTAAATGATATTGTTTTATCAAGATTTCTAAAATGTAAAGTTCAATAAATGAGTTTTTTTATTCTAATTTATTCTGTAGTAGTTTTTTAATAAAAAATTAATTTAATTTAGGCAAAAAAATATACAACTACTATGTTTTTTCATATTTATAAAATGTAAATGAAAGGAATATAATGGCTGATACAACTATTGAAACACTTTTAAATTTAAAAGGAACAAATATTTCACCTACATCTAACACTTTAACTTGGAATGCTGTTCCAGGTGCGATAAGTTATAACATTTATCGTAGTAACACTTTAGAAGGAACATATAATAAAATTACTAACACATTAGAAACAACTTATTTAGATGAAGGGTTAACTCCTAATACAACTTATTACTATAAACTTAATGTAGTAGAAGAAGCTGGTGGAGAAAGTGAACAAACTTCACCTCTATTAATTACAACAGCTGCAGAAGGCTTACCCGCTCCAAATAATGTTGCTGCTTCACCAAGAAATTGTCAATCTATATTAATAACTTGGGATTATGTTGATAATGCTAATAGTTATAATGTTTACCAATCATTAAATGAAGATGGAACATATGTTTTAATCGGTAATGCTACAAAAAATCAATTAATAATGAATAACTTAACAAGTGGTACAACTTACTATTATAAAGTTGCGGCAGTTAATGATACTCAAGGCGAACTCTCTACTAGTGTTAATGCGACAACTTTGCAAAACTGTATTGAATGTTGCAAAAAAGTTACTTATTTAAGAAATTGTAATGGTTATCTCTATCGATGTTATTACTATAAAAATAATAGATGTAATTGTTGTGATTAACATTCATTAAACTATTAAACTAGTGCAAAAACTAGTTTAATAGTTTTTTATTAAAATAAACGTAATATATGCTACAATAACTTTATGAAATTTTTTAAAAAATTAAAAACAGGATTTAAAAGAAAATTTACCGGAAATAAAATATGCTTAATTACTGAAGAAAAAGAATTTGGGAATATAGCAGAACTTTCAATCACAACATTGATAAAAAAAGCTATTCCCAATGCCTTAATTAAAACAAATATTATTCTTAATACAAGTAGTGGTTTTGGTGAAATTGATTGTCTTATTCTAATTGACAATAGATTATTTATTTTAGAAATAAAACATTGGCTTGGTACTATTGTTGAACACGATGATTATTTTATTTCATACAAATTAGATAAATATACCAATGAATATCATAAAAAAGAATTAAAATCACCTTTTAATCAAATAAAAAGACAAATAAAATTATTAAAAGAAAAAACAAATTCTAATCCATGGATTAATCCAATTGTATTTTTTGTTGATGCAGATAAAATCGAATGTGAAAGTGATAATATATGGTTTGATAATTTTGATGATCTTATTTTATATTTAAAAAATGATGGTTATTCTTCATATAATAATCAAATAAACAATTGTTGGAATAATATTAAATCATCTGATTATATTTATTCTTCTTCTTTTTTAGAAAAAAGAAATTTAAATTGTATAATTGATGATAATTCACTTAAATTCAATACTAACAAAGGCTTTATCACAAAAGAAAATATAAATTATATTAATATTAAGCACCATTTTTCATTTGATGAACTATTTATACATTTAAAAAATGGTGAAATAGCATATACAACAAATGAAACTTCTAATATAGTAGTTAATTATAAAAATACTTTATCTAGTTATTCATTAGCAAAAATAGATGAAATAAATATAGGTGATTAACTAGTGATTTTTTTATCATAACCACAATTAAGAAATAAAAATTAATTTTATATATAAAACAAAAAAACACTAAAAAATTATCTAAATAAATCGGTAATTGCATTAAATAGTCAATAGATGTAAAATAAATATATATATGATAAAAATTATAAGCAGCGATTAAGTAAATGCTAATAAAATAAATAGCATCGAAAAAGGTGGGTATTAGTGGAAAAAGAACTTATAAATAAAATTAGGCAAGCAATGAATGAGAGTTTTGTTGGAAATTATATTTTTACCAATAATGAACTTATGAATATTTATAATGATGCAAGCCGTATATTAAAAAGATTTGAAACCGAGTGCGAAAGTGAATTATTTGCAACAGATTTTGAATTAGTTTTTGTTGCATTAGTAAATATCTCGAAAGAATGGAATTCTAACGAAGAATGCTTTTTAGATTATATAAATAGAAAACTAATAGGTGGCAAAAGCAATAAATTAAGCAATAAAATATATACTCAAATAATTAAAATAATAAAAACATTAGGTGACTGTAAAAAAATATTTATGTTAAATTGCTATACAAAAAAATATTATGCAACTTTATGTAGCCATTCATTTGCACCTTCGAATTCCATAGAATCATTTTTTGATATGTGTTGGGAAATATACTGTAAAGATTTAGATGAACAATATCAAAAAAATGATTCTGTTTTTATTTTAATAGCAGATATTCTCCACAAAAAATTTTCTACAAATAAAAATGATGAAGAAGATTTACAAATTGGAAGCAAAATATATTCTTTTAGAGCAGGAATTAAAGGACTCGCAATTGACCAATCTAAATTGTTAGTTGATCTTATTGAAAATACGATGTGTTCTATCAATTCTCTTTTCAACAATGAGCCAATTAACACTGATAAATATATAAATAAACTTATCAATGAATGGTGGAAGAAAAAAGAATCTACACTTGGTTTGGAAAAAAAGTATAGTTTTATACAAAAAGAAAAAATATGTACTACTTATTCTCAAATAAAACCAAAATACATTTTAGAAAATAGCATAACTAAGTTAATTATTCCACCAATTAGATTAACAAATAATTTTGAATATGAGCCATACATAGAAATATTAAATAATAATATAAAAATCATACATGAAAAAATGCTAACAAGAGGTTCTGGCATTATTATGACAACACTACCTATTGAATATAATTTATCATCTTTCGACTTTAATGAATCATTAAATATTAGAATAAAGATTACTCATTGTGATAAAACAATTTATGATTCTAAAAACTCTTTAATGCGTGATTTTATATTGTTCAAAGATTCAAAAGAAATTTTTTCTTCAGATTGTTTGCCAGGAATTTACTTTTTGTATACACCAAATATAGACTATTTATTCCAATATCCAAAAGACATACATAAAATAGAAATTAACACATATAGTTTAGAATCATTTGAAGATGAAATAATTCAAAGTAAAAATAAAACTATATTTTTTGTAAATCAAAAAAAGAATAGAGATTTATATTTTTTTGCAAAAGAACGCAATGATGTCATATATCGTTATGGAGATGAAGAATATATTGTTATTGATGGGGAATTATATGTTGATATTTCAAAAGATCAAAACAATGCAAATATTGGTGTTAGATATGAGTCTACTTCGTTTAAATTATCAGATTTTGAATATGAAGAAATAAATAATAATAAAAGATATAAAATATCAACTCTTTTAAATGTTGGTGAAAAACAACATTTTTCTATTTTTAAATATAATGACAACGCAATCATTGCAAGTATTAACATTATAAAATTTAACAATATAAATATTATATTTGATAAAGATTTATATTATGGAAATAATGAAACAGGTATTGTAATATTTTCGACAAATAAGTATAACATTAAGCAGCAATTTAGTATAGAAGATAAAGAAATTTCATTATCATTGGACAATGAAAGACAATATAATGGTGAAATAGTATTATTTCCGCCAATTTTAAGATGGAAAATCGATGATAAAAAATGGTATTGTCAAGAAAAGTTAAATGGAATTTGGTATAAAGATATTACTAATTCATCAATTATTTCATTTGAATTTCCCAAATCAATGTCATGTTCGCTAAAATTCAATACTGGTGATGAAATTGAAAAATCAAATAAAAATTATGATTATAAACTAGGTCAGACACTATACACGCTTAAAAGTATTCCTAAATATTTTGAAAAATCTTCTTTTACATTACTAGTGAAAATTAATAATCAATTTTATCCTATCACAGAGATATATTGCAATGAAAAATTTAATAATGAGCCTCTTTTAATTATGTCAAACTTAAACAAATTTTTTTGGCACCCAGAAACATTTATTGGAGATAAAAACGCTAAATTTAGATTAGATATATTAAACAAATCAAATAAAATAGTATTTTCAAAAAATTTAAATTTATCAAACGAATCATTCTTTCTTAGCAAATTAGAAGATGATTACTACACTTATAAAATTATTCTTTTAAAGAAAGGATTTCTTCAAATTGAAAAAGAACTATATAACAAAAAGTTTATTCTTGGAAATGAAAAACAAATTAAATACAAAAATAAATTTCTAATAATTAAAAAAGCTGTTTTATTTGATAAAATTGATCCAATCCAAATTAGAACCATTTGTATAGATAATATTAAATATCTCGGAAATAAAGATGGTTTTGATTTTTATTCAGGATATTTATTTATAATTGAACACTATGGAACAAAAATATATTTAAACAAAATGAAAAATGAATTCAATACAGAAGTGAGAATTAATCCAATTAGAATTGAAATTAAAAACAATTTTTCTTGTTATCTAGGATACGGATTAGACTTATTTGATGAAGAATTTGAATTTGATGATGAATTTAGTTTAGATATGTATGGTAAAACTACAATCGGTCAAAGAAACAATGGCAAAGAAAACAAAAAAATAGATTATTTTATATTCGAGGTAAAAGATAATGTTTAATCCAATACAAGCTTCAAAAAATATTAAAGAAGAATTTATTAGTTATATATCTACATCATTTATGTTTGCAGATAAAAATTTGCAACAGCAGTTTATTAAAGAATTGAACGAAATTATTTCTAACGGACCTTGGTTAGAAACCAATGATGTATTTAAAACCGGTAAATCAATTAATCAATTAATTAATGAAGGTATATTATCTCCATTATATCGTGACTTAGAAGCTAAAAAACCAAATACAAGATTATACAAAAAATGTCTTCCACTTGATAGACCACTATATTTACATCAAGAAGAAGCGATAAAATCAATTGTTACAGGAAATAATGTAGTTATATCAACTGGTACTGGAAGTGGTAAAACAAACTGTTTTTTAATACCTGTAATTAACGAATTATTAAAAGAAAAAGAAAATAGAACCTTGTGTTCTGGAGTTAGAGCATTATTTATTTATCCAATGAATGCTTTAGCAAATGACCAAATGAAAAATATTAGAAAAATATTGATGTATTATCCAGATATTACTTTTGGTGTTTATAATGGTGGAACAGAAAACGATGAAGATGATGCTATTTCAGTATATGAGGCAATGTTTTCAAACGATCAAATTCCAGAACTAAGGCATAGATTACCAAACGAATTATTATCTAGAGATGAAATGAAAAAAAATCCTCCAAATATTCTTTTTACAAACTATGCAATGCTTGAACACCTTTTATTTAGGCCAAAAGATGATGTAATTTTTACTAACTCTGATTTTAAATTTGTAGTGCTAGATGAAGCACACATTTATGCAGGCGCAACTGGTATTGAAACATCAATTCTATTGAGAAGATTAAGAGCAAGAATTTCATCAACAAAGGAAACACAATTTATTCTAACTAGTGCAACTTTAGGTAATAGTAATAATTCTGATGATGATATTTTACAATTTGCAAATAATTTATGTGGAGTAAAATTCACAAAGAATAACATTATAAGGTCAACAAGAGAAAAATATATTCCATTAAATGAAGTTAAATCATACTCTAACAATTTAATTAAAGAATTAGCTAATGAGCAAAATAAGGTCAGTGACATTCTTAAAAAACACAATTTAATTGTTGATGAAACCTTACCAGAAAGTGAATTAATATACAATTTTATCTATTCATCTTCGCTTTATCATAAATTAAGGGCAAATAATCAAAGAATATCTACTCTTGATTCAATAAAAACAGTTTTAGATATTGATTCAGATACTGCAGTTGCTTTTATTTTTCTTTGTACAAAGGCACAAAAAAACGGAAAATCCTTAATTGACGCACGATATCATTTTTTTATTAGAAGTCTAGAAGGTTGTTATATTACACTGAATGACAACAAAAAAATATTTCTTACAAGAAAAAAATTTGATGATTTAAATGAAAAAAAATATGCAGTTTTTGAAATTTCAATCTGTAATGAGTGTGGAAAATTTGCTATTGTTGGCAAAGAACAAGATAATCATTTAGTTCAAGTAAGTAAACTTGATGAAAAAGTTGCTTATTATTTTCTTGCCAACGAAGAAAACAATGATATTGAAGATGAAGATATAGAAAATGAAAAATTAAATCATTACTATCTATGTCCGCATTGTGGTGCAATAGTTCCTGATGATCAAATCAAGAATCTTCCATGTGATTGTGGAAAAGAAGATTATATTAAGATTGTAAAAGCAAAAGAACTTTCACTTGGAGCAAGATGTGGAAATTGTCATCGCGGAACGTATAATAGATTTTATTTAGGTAATGATGCTGCAACATCCGTTTTGGCAACTTCGTTATATGAGGAATTGCCAGAGTCAACTTACGAAGAAAATGAAATAAGTGAAATTAAAACAAAAAATCTTTTTGCATCAATAGCATTAAATAATAAGAAAACAGTTAAAAAAGTTGGTAGACAATTTCTTGTGTTTTCTGATAGTAGACAAGAAGCAGCAAAATTTGCTTGTTATTTAGAAAAAAGCTATGAAGAATTTCTTCGTCGTAGAGGAATTTATCAAATAATTAATGAGCAAAAAAAAAGCATGCTTTCTTTTACTTTTACAATATCAGACTTTGTTCAAAAATTAACTTCTTATTTTACTAATAAAAGAAGTTTTGCAAAATCTAATAATGATAACTCTAATTTAACAGTTATAAGC
>FR889415.1:37330-48298 GCA_000432895.1 Firmicutes bacterium CAG:449
TCTTGGTGTTCTTCAATTCAAATATCTAGGAAACACTGATGATATTATTAAAGCACTTGCTAAACAATATAACGTAACTATTGAAGCTGTAGCAAATTTATTAGACTTACTAATTTTTGAAATTGTTAAGGTTGGAGCGATTTGTACTGATAGTGATACTGATATTGATGATAATGATAGAGAATACATTTTTTATTCTCCTGCACAAAAGTTTATTACAAAATTTCAATCGTCTAATAAAAGTACTATTTCAAATTGGTCACCAAAAACTAAAAATGGGAAACAAAATGAATTTTATAAAACCAATAAACTATACTATACAACTAAACTCTTAAAAATTTCAGAACAAGAAGCCGCTAATTTGCTTGATGACTATTTTGATTATCTTACAAAACCAGAAAATGAAAATCAATATTGTTTAATTGACAAAAATAAAGATGGAACTTATGTTCTTCCTGCTAAATATTTTGAAGTAAAAATAGCAGATGATAAAAAAGCAAAATGGTATAAATGCACTAAATGTGGAAAAATATCACAATTTAACATGAATGGATTGTGTACAACAGTAAGATGTTCTGCAAGAGTTGAAGAAGTATCGCCTCAATCTTTGAGTAATGCAAATCATTTTGCAAAACTTTATTTTAGTAAAAGAATGTCTCCATTATTTATCAAAGAACATACTGCTCAACTAAGTAAAAAAGAAAGCGCTGAATATCAAGAACAATTTATAAAAAAAGAAATTAATGCTCTATCATGCTCAACAACATTTGAAATGGGNNNGAAATGGGGGTTGATGTAGGCGATCTTGAAACAGTATTTTTAAGAGATGTTCCACCTTTACCATCTAACTATGCTCAAAGAGCAGGACGTGCAGGTAGAAGTATAAATGCCACAGCATATGCGTTAACTTTTGCAAAGTTATCTTCTCATGATTTATCTTTTTTTAAAGAACCACAAAAAATGATTAATGGAATTATTCTTCCTCCTTTATTCAAAGTAGACAATGAAAAAATAGTTAAAAGGCACATTTACGCTGTTGCTTTAAGCATGTATTTTTCAGATCATTCTGATCAATA
This sequence comes from Firmicutes bacterium CAG:449, assembly GCA_000432895.1. Lineage (GTDB taxonomy): Bacteria > Bacillota_I > Bacilli_A > RFN20 > CAG-449 > CAG-449. The sequence goes on from FR889415.1 coordinate 38,407, forward strand.
TAATCACAATGATGCAGAAAAATTTATAAACGATAAAGGATATTTAAATTTTATCGAATGGATTAAAACAAAACCTAATAAGTTAAAAAATATGCTTTTAAAATCGATTCCTGATATAGACAATCTTCATAATAGGCTTGGCATAAACTCATTTGACTGGATAGATGGACTTATTGGTATTGATGGCATCTTTACTATTTTAATTAGAGAATATGAAAACAATATTAAAGAATTTGAAAAATTAATAAATAATTTCAAAAAAACAAATGACTTAGAAAAAGCAGCTAAATGTAAAAGAAAACTATGCAATTACAAAAGTAATAAACTTATTGATTTTTTAGCTAGAGGAAATATTCTTCCTAAATATGGTTTTCCCGTAGATACCGTTGNNTCCCGTAGATACCGTTGAACTTGAACAAAACACTACCGCAGGTAATTTAAATAAATTAAGATTAAGCAGAGACCTTCAAATAGCAATTGCAGAATATGCACCATCTTCAGAAGTTATTGCTGATGGAAAATTATATACAAGTAGATATATTAAAAAAACAAATGTCAGTGACAAAAAAGAATGGTATACAGCTTATATCGGTGTTTGTGATAATAAGTTATGTCAAGCTATTAATTATTCTTTAACACCAATATCTAATGATGGTATTAATTGTTGCTCTTGTGGAAAAAAACTAAATAAAAATGTTTTTTATGAAAGCATTGAACCAAGAAATGGATTCGTAACTGAAAAAGAAGCCAAAGAAGTCCCTTTAACAAAACAAGAAAAAAATTATAGATCTGAAGATTTTTATATCGGAAATACAGAATCAAAAACAATAAATAAGTATTTGTTTAAATTCAATAATATAACTATTACGCTTGAATCAACAACCAACGATTCATTAATTGTAAAATCAGCAAATAATTTCTATGTTTGTTCTAAATGTGGCTTTGCATATGCAGAAAATGAAACAATACCTAATGACAAAGTAGCTAATAAATGTATGAAACAAAAATCACATATAATAGAAACATCAAAAAAACATGAAAGTTTATTTGGCTCATATGGATGTGATTGTCAAAAATTAACAAGATATTCATTACATCATACATTTAATACTGACGTAGCTAAAATTAATTTTGATTGCGATACATCAGATTATAAAACAATGATTTCAACAATGTATGCAATTTTATACACAATATCAGACGAATTATGCATAGAAAGACGCGATATAAAAGCATGTCTTTCACCGAAAGTTATTAATAATAAAATTAGTTATTCAATAATCATTTATGATGCAGTACCTGGTGGAGCAGGACATTCAAGAAGATTAGTTACTCAAGATGGAATAATGTTATATAAAATTATTACAGCAGCATTAAAAAAAATGAAAGAATGTCAATGCGACCCATCATGCTATAAATGTCTAAGAAGTTATGAAAATCAAAAAATTCATGATGATTTAGATAGACTGCTTGCTGCCAAATTTTTATCTCAATTAATAGGTAATATAGAGGTTGTAAAAGATGACGAAAAAGTTATTATGTAAACAATACTTCAAAAAAAATTATTTAATTTAACTAATAAATTATTAAAATCATTTCTTTTTAAGTCTATAATCTAATTGCAAATATTTATATAGGTATTAACAAATGAAAATCAAGCAACAAAAACAAATTAAAGATTTTATAATTGAAGAATTTAAAGAAGAAAAATTATTTCAAAAACAAGAAGAACTTCTCAAATCTCTTATTGAAAATATTAAAAACAAATCAGATAATCAAATAAAAACACTTGTTCAAACAATTCTTCCACGTATAGCACTATATAAAACTTTTTTAAATAATGGTTATTCACTAGATATTTCATATGAATATATGCGTAAATATATGATTAATAAAGTTGCTATAAAGAAAAATGCTTCAATGAAAAAAATGGAATTAGTTCCTGGTTTTTATACTTTATATAGTAAAATTTTCTTAAATATTATGCGTAAAACTGATTTACAAGAAAGTACACAAAAACATGATAAAAATTGTTTTGATGTTACAATTAGTAAATGTCTTTGGCATACTGCTTGTGTTGAATACGGATGTCCTGAATTATGTAAATTATTTTGTGATGTAGATAATATAACATACGATAATCTTAAAAAAATAGGGTTTACTAGAACAAAAACATTAGGTTATGATGGGGATTGTTGCGATTTCCACTTTTTTAAAAAATAAAAGTTGCAACAAAAATTATAAAATGATATTATTTCTTGGTATTCTTTAAGGGAGTAGTTAGCTTGAAAGAGCGATTAGCCTACAAACCGGTTTTATTTAACCAGGTTAATCTTAATTAACGAGACTTATGTTTAACGTTTTTTTATTAAACAAAGTCTCTTTTTTTATCGGAGGAAATATATGAATACATTTTTATGGATTATCACCGCGATTGGTTTAGGAGCAGGTCTTGCCATGGATGCATGTGCAGTATCAATGAGTAATGGTCTTGCTAATCCTAAAATGAAAATTTCAAAAATTTGTTTAATTGCTGGATTTTTTGGAGTATTTCAAATATTAATGCCAATAATTGGATATCTTTCTGTCACTTTATTAAGTGATGCTTTAGGCGAATCGTTTACTACAATGTTTTCTTATTTAGTACCTTGGATTGCTTTAACTTTATTATTAATTTTAGGAATTAAAATGATTGTAGAAGGAATCAAAGAAGGAAAACATAAAGAAGAAAAAGTTGAAGAAAAAGTTTTAACAATTGGTACATTACTTGTCCAAGCTATTGCTACTTCTATTGATGCATTAAGTGTTGGTGTTATTTATGGTAATGTTAATCATTTTAAAGCTTATATTACTTTTTTAATTGTAGGAATTGTAACATTCTTTATTAGTTTTGCATCAGTTTTTATTGGAAAAAAATTTGGTACTATTTTTGAAAATAAAGCTACTATTGCAGGTGGTATTATTCTTTGTGCAATTGGTTTAGAAATTTTCTTTACTCATTGGAGTGATGTAGTAAATGGTCTAAACACTCTTTTTAATTTATTTTAGGAGAATTAAATATGTCTTTTATGGAATCTTGGCCAGTTAGTTTAAAAGTCATTACTTTTATTTTAGCTTTAATTATTGGAATTTTTTGTTTAGTTAAATTTTGTGATATTTTTGTTGATGCTTCATGTTCAATTGCTAAAAAACTTCACATTTCAGAATTAATTATCGGTTTAACAATTGTCGCTATGGGGACAAGTTGCCCAGAACTTGCGGTCTCTGTTTCTGATTCAATTTCCACTTTGATTAATGGTGGAAACGCTAATGTAGCAATAGGAAACGTTGTCGGATCTAATATTTGTAATTTACTATTAGTTTTAGGTGCATCTTGTTTATTTACACCAATTATAGTTAAAAAATCTATTTGTAAAAAAGAATATCCTTTTTTAATTGGAATATCTATTTTACTTGTCATATTTGTTATTTTCTTTGGTTTAAATTCATTTGTTGGAGAATATGTTGTTACTAGAATTGAAGGAATTATTTTTGTTTTATTAATTGGTGTATATATTTATTTATTAATAAAAAGTAATAAAACTAATAATGATGAACAAATTAATGAAGAAGTAAGTGAAATAAAAGAAATAAAATTATGGAAATCAATTATTTTAGTAATTGTGGGATGTGCAGGCATTATTTTTGGAGGAGAAGCAGTTGTCTTTGGTGCCAAAGGAATTGCCTTAGAAATATCTGATGCTGCTCATTTAAATCATGATTTAGCAGAATCATTAATCGGTTTAACAATTGTCGCAGTTGGCACTTCTTTACCTGAATTAGTAACAAGTGTTGTTGCTAGTAAAAAAGGCCAAAATGAACTTGCTCTTGGAAATGTAATTGGTTCAAACATTTTTAATACATTATTTGTTTTAGGAATATCTGCAACAGTTAATCCTTTGACTTCTGGAAGTCAAATTGTCGTGGATGTAATATTTATGTTAGTTGCTACTTTACTTGTCTTTGTCTTTGCCTTAAAAGGTAAAATAGGAAAAGTTCATGGTTATATCTTACTATGCTTATATTTAGGTTATCTAGCGTATTTAGTAACAAGAACAATCATTTAAAAATCAAGGCTTACACCTTGATTTTTTATTCATCAATTTTTTTTATAATATCTTTTTGAAGTTTTAATTCAAATTTATTAAGTTTTTCTGTTATTTGATTGATGTAAGATCTAGTAATTTTATCACATTGTTCATCAATATTTCTACAAGCTTTTTTTATACTTTCTGAATTAGTATTAATTGCTGAAATACTCTTTTCTAATAATTCTATTGGTTTATCTAAATATGTATTTTTAATATCATTAAATTCAATTATTAAATCATATTTACTTTTTAATTGAAGTTCTTCTTGCTTTTTACTTAAAATCAATTCAGCAAATCTTGTTGTTAAAGAAGTAATCATATTTAAAAATACCATTAAATAAGCANNNNATACCATTAAATAAGCAGGTCTAACAACATACATATTTTCATATTCTCTAACTTTAAAAATTGGTGAACTATTTGCTTTATCAATTTCAAGATTACTTACTAAAACAGAATATTTACAATTCTTTTTCTCTCTATTTTTATCTAATTGTTTATAATAATCTGCATTACTTTTTTTATTAACTGAATCAGGATTTTCATCTTTCATATCTAAACAAACAGAGGTTAATAAATCTTTTTCATCATGTTGATTATTTGCATATATTTTAAAGATATAATCAGCTTTAGAACCCTTTACTTCATCTTCATCTTTAACAACTTTATTATCTTTAATCCAAGTACAATTTAATAAACCATTTTGCATATAAGAATTTACTTCATTATCACACCAAGATTCTAAATCTTCACCAGTTTGTTTAACATTTAAACTAGATTTAGCTCTTTGAAGATTATTAATTTTATCATCCTTTTCTTTTAATTCTTTATTAAATTGTTCTTTTTGATAGTTTAAACATTTATTTTTTTCATTTTCAAAAGTTAATTTTAATTGCTCAATTTCTGATTCTTTTTTAGCAAGAGAAAGTTGATATGTAGTCTCTTTATTAGATAATTCACTATTAAACTTTGCATTTAACTCTAATGTCTTATTTTCAATAAGAGTGTTCATTTGATTTTTTAAATTACTATATTCTTGCTCTAATTTTGAATATTTAAGAGAATCTTCATTTTTTATTTTTTCAATAGAAGCATTATTTTGAATATTTAAAGAATCAATTTCAGATTTTTTATTAGCTTTTAAGATTTCTATTTCTTCAGTTAATTTTGATATTTTATCATTATATTGTTTNATATTTTATCATCATATTGTTTTAACAATTCTTGTTCTTTATTTAATAAAGCTTTTTCATTATCTTTTTTTGTTAATTCAATTTGTTGATTTAATTTATTAATTTCATTTTGTTTTTCATAAGATAAAGCATCTAATTCATTTTTCTTATTAGAATTAACAATATTAATTTCATTTTTTAAAGAAGCAATTTTTTCATTATAAACTTTTTCTACTTCTTTTTCTTTTAAAGCAAGATTATTTAAATTATCTTTTTTTAAGTTTTCAATTTCGATATTTAATCTATCTAATTTTGCTTGATTTTCAAGATCTAGAGTCTTTTTAAATTGATTTAATTTTTGCTCATATACTTTATCTTTGCCTTCATCAATAATTGTTTCAAGATATGAAGCATCAACTTCAACAAGCTCTTTTAAATCAATTAAATCTCCTTTTGAAGCATCTTCTGCTAGTTCTAATAATGTTTTATCTTTTACAAATACTTTTACTTTTTTCATGTTTATATCCTTTCATAAAATCATTTAATTTGATATAGTTATATTTTTTGTAAATCGACATTTTGGAAAATTACTACATCCATAAAAAACACCATTTTTCCCATTTCTTAAAACTAATCTACCTCCACATCTAGGACAAATATTTTGTGCTATTTCATTTTTAGTTTTAATAATATTTTGAATATGTTCCTTATTTGTCATCTTTGAATTTATTTCTAATAATTTATTATATATTTCATCCATTTCTTCATTAGATAAAGAAACACCATTATTAAATTCTCTTAAATATTCAGTCAAATAATTAAGATTAATGACATTTGAGCATTTAATTTTATCTGCATTATTATTAACCATAACTACAATAGAATTAATAGTATACTTATTATTTAATACTTTACTAATATGATAACAATGAGATTTATTTTGTTTCAAGGGATTAACAAATTGATATTTTTCACCATTATATAAAACTTGTGTCCATTTTTTTACTAAATCATCACCAAAAATCCATCCAATATAGTTTTTTGTTTCAATACAAAAAATTCCATTTTGCCTAATTTCTATATGATCTATTTGATGACTTTTATTGTGTTCGTCAACAATTATTAAATTATTTATTTGTCGATGATTAACTTTTTCAAAAAAAAGTGGATTTAATTTGTTAATAACTTTTCTTTCACCAATAACACCATTTCTTTTTGCTCTAACTGGTCTAGTTATTTTCCTAATTAATTTACTTAAAATACCCATTTTTACTAATGTTTAAATTTATTTATTATGCTTATAAAATCGAACTTCATACTATAATTTCCCCTTTGTTTAATATAATTAGATTACAACATGATTAATTAAATTTGTCAATGGCAATTATTTCTAGATAGTGTTAATTCTTTTATTCATCAAAATCACTAAATAAATCATCAAATCCTGAAAAATATGAATCCATTGCGATTACTAAATTATATTTTTTACAAAATTCATTAATAAATTTTTTTGAGTATCTATTTTTTTTAAAACTTTCTTTGTATATATCTTCTTTCATTTGTTCAAACAATTCATAAGGATTATTTTTTAGATAAGTCGATCCATAAAATTGCTTACAATTGTTTTTCCATACTAAATTTCCTTTATTTTAAGATGCATAAATTTTATATAATAAATAATTTCTAATTCTTTTTGGAAGAATATGATAAACCAATGCTAAAAATTTATCTTTTGCTCCTATGCTTTTTGAATAAGGCATTCTTTTCTTTTTAGAAATATTGAAAGCAACTTTAGCAATTCTTATTGGTTCAATACCATTTTGTTCATCTTTTGCTACACTATTTAAACAATGATCAACAGCATCTTTATAAGGACTATTTTCATTTAATTTATCTTTTTGTCTATTCTTAGTAAAATTTGTTTTTGCATCTCCAGGTTTTATAGAACATATTTGAATATTATATGGTAAAACTTCTGGGCGCAAGGAATTAAATAGCATATCCATTGCAGCTTTACTAGCACTATAAAAACCTTGAAATGGTAAAGGAATTACGCCACCTATTGATGAAGTATTGATAATTTTTCCTTCTTTTTGTTTTCTCATATATGGTAAAACTGCTTTAGCCATTAAAAAAGTTCCAAAGAAAGACACATCAACTTGGCTTTTAGCTTTTTGTAATGATGTTTCTTCAAATGGCCCAAAAATACCAAAACCAGCATTATTCATTAAAATATCAATTCTTCCATATTTAGCTATTATATTATTAACAACATTAATACAATCTTCTTCTTTCGATACATCACCATATTGATGATAAATCCCTTTCATTTGAAATTCTTGATTAGAAAATCCACATACAATATCTTTATTTGCTATAAAGAGCTTTGACATTTCTAAACCAAAACCTGATGATTCTCCTGTAATAAGAACAACTCTTCCTGTTTTTTTCATTTTTTACTCCAACTACACATTAATATATTTACCTTCTTTTTCAAGACGTTCTCTTCTTTCATTTAATGTTTCATTATCATAAGAAAAATATAAAGTTCCTTGCACTGGATGCTTTAAATCCAATAATTTTCTAGCTAAGTCTGAAAGAGAAGTAGGTTTTCCATTATATTCAATTTTTCTATCATCAAGTACTTTAACTTTAATATCTTCGTTTTCAGTAAATGTTATATAAGTGCCTGGTTTAATCCCAGCAGAAGTAAATGAAAATGGCGATTTTTTATTTTTAATATCATTTTCAGAAGAATCTTCCACCCATTTTGTAACATTTTCAGTATCACCAGCAATTTCTGCAATAGCCATTAATAAATCTAAAGCCGCTTCAGGTTCCATTTTATAAAATTCACGTTTTTTATTAGCGCGTAATGTAGGATTTAATTTATCAATAATCCTATGAAAATTCTTATCTTGCAAATTTCCTTTTGTTTGGTATGTTGCATAAATTTCAAAATCAAACATTACTCCTGTTTGGCTTGATAATTCTTTTCTTCTTGATTCAACATCTCTTTGAGTTGCGCCAATTTTAACATATCCTGGATATGCTGGATTTGTCATAATATAAATGAAAGACATATTTTTTACCTCTTCAACTAGTTTACAATAATATAAAATCATTTTCAAATTTTATGTTTATAGTGAAATATGAACCTAAAAATCATATTTTATTTTTCCTAAAGCAAAAGTTAAATAATGTGGAATAGTAATAATATCGCCTTCTTCACTAACATTATAATCGCCTATCTTAATTAATTTTGTTTTTCCATAATGTTCTGGATGTTTCATTACAGTTTTACTTGATTTTGTATTACCAGTTTTTGCTTTCGCTTCAACTAATGTTGAATAACCATTATAAGAAATAACAAAATCAATTTCTAATCCACTTTCTTTTGCAAAATAATATGTTTCTATACCTGCTTTATTTAAAGAATCAAAAACTAATGCTTCATAAATAGCACCTTTTCCTTGTCCTAAATCGCCCCTATTGATGGCTGCAACTGTATCTATACCATACATTGATGTAACAATTCCTATATCTTCAGGAAAAAGTTTAAATTGTGATTCTATTTTTTCTCCTGATAAAGGAAGAGAGGGAATTTCAACATTATAGACTTTTGAAACAATATGAGCTTGTTTAAGATATTCTATTGCATCATTTTTATCATATTGTCCTCCACCATTTACTTTTGAAACTATAAATCTTTTACTATCTTTTGCCAAAAAAACAGGAATTAAATCAAAAACACTTTGTATTCTAGCTACTTCAGAAGTTTTAAATATTGGATTCCCATTTTTATCTTTTCGTCTACCGAAATCTGTTTTCATATCAAAAATTGTATTATTTAATTCTTTAAAAGCATCAACAATCCTATTTGTTTTCAAATATTCTTTAATAACTTTAGGAAATCCACCTATGCATGCATATTTTAAGAATATTTCTTTGTATATTTTATGAATATTTTCTGGTATTGGCTTTTTCTTATTAAAATAATCAATAAGATTATTTATTTGTTCATTTGTATATCCCATTGCCCATAGAAATTCTTCAAAGTCCATTGTTTTCATATGAAAAACACTTTCATATCCAGTTGGAGCAGGTGTTGTATCGTTAATTATATATCCATTAATTCCTAAATATGATCCACTTCCAATAACATTATATCTTCCATCATTTTTAAAATTTTTAAATGATAATCTTGCTCTAGGGCAATCTTGAATTTCATCAAAAAAAATAAGAGTTTTTTTAGGCTTGATCGATAGATTAGGAAATCTTAATGAAATATTTGTAATAATAGTATCAACATCTAATTTTCCCTCAAAATCAAAACAAAATTCTGGATTTGTCCAAAAATTTATTTCAATTAATTGAAGATTATTTCTTTTAGCAAATTCTTGAATCGTTTCTGTTTTTCCACATTGGCGAATTCCTACAACTAATGCTGGAGATTTATTTTCGTTTTGTAACCAACTATCTAAAGCATTATCAATTTTTCTTTTAAAATACATAAATTTACCACCTTTTATAATAAATTCGGAGTGACTTTTTTATTTTTAATCAAAGAAAGTTTGTGTTTTTAATAAT
>FR889416.1:0-8194 GCA_000432895.1 Firmicutes bacterium CAG:449
TAATTGAAGCATCTCATCAATTTGCATCAATAACAATATATGGATCAAGACAAGTTGGAAAATCGACTTTAATTGAGAAAATATTTTCAAAAATGGAATATGTCACACTAGATGATATAGAGGTTAGAGATTATGCACTCAAAGATCCTAAAGGTTTTTTAAAATATTATGGAAAACCATTAATTATTGATGAAATTCAAAAAGCACCTAAACTCTTAGAATATATCAAAATCGAAATAGATGAAATGAAAAAAGCATGTTTAAAAAATAATGAAAAAAATAAATTATTATACGTACTATCTGGCTCAAATCAATTTGAGCTTCAAGATGCAATTACTGAGTCTTTAGCAGGCAGAACATGTATTTTCAACTTAGCATCTTTATCATACAATGAAATCAAGAAAAGAATTGATCATTCTTCATTTAATCCTGAAATTAATATTTTAAGAGAAAAAGAAAAAAAACTAAATAATAAATATAGATCAAGAAAAGAAATATTTTTAGACATAATGATAGGTGGAATGCCTGAATATGTTGTTAATAAACCAAATAGAGACATGTTTTTTAAATCATATATAACTACATATATAGAAAAAGATGTTAGAAAAATTATCGCAGCAGATAAAGAAACAACATTTATGAATTTTATGAAATACATTGCTTTAAGAACATCTTGCCAATTAGATTATTCAGAAATCTCAAAAAGTATTGGTATTGATGTAAGAACAACAAAATCTTGGATTTCAATTTTAGAAACATCAGGAATTATTAAATTATTACAACCATATGCAAAAAATATGTCGGATAGAATAATTAAAACACCTAAACTTTATTTTATGGATACTGGTTTATGTGCCTATTTATGTGGAATGCCATCTGCAGATATTTTAGAAAAAAGTACATTTGCTGGTGCTTTTTATGAAACTTATGTAATATCTGAAATTATTAAATCCTATTACAACAATTATAAAGATACATCTAATATTTACTACTATAGAGATAAAGATCAATATGAAGTTGACTTAATCATAGAAGAATTTGATTCAATATATCCTATTGAAATAAAAAAAGGAATTAATCCTGTAAGTAGTAATAAAAAATTTAAAGTTTTAGAAAAATATAAGAAAAAAGTCAATATAGGTTTAGTTATTGATTCTTCGAATAAAGTATTTCCAATTAATGATGAAGTATATTATTGTCCAATAGATATTATTGGCTTATAGTTTTATTAATTATTAAAAATTGGCTACATTTTCTTCTAATTATTTTTTATTAAAAAGTTAATTTTTCATATGTAAAATTATCAAATTTATCTATTTTTAATAATTATTAACAATAAAACTGCGAAAGTTATTTTATATACTCATAAGTATTATACTATAAAGTATATAATTCGTTTATAGTAATAAATAAACTCAATTTTTTTGAATGAAGCCTTGCAACATTTGAGATAAATTTCTACCTTAATTTAAAGATACATTAAAAGCTAATGTCTACGCACAAGTACATGCATTAATTTTTATTTATGCACAATAAAATATTCATATAAAATTTCTATTTCCCAAAATTGAATTTTTTTGTTTTTTGGGAAATAGAATGCTTCTTACAAAATTTACACATATTTTTTTTATTAACAGAATTTTTTGAAAAGCGTAACTTTTTTTTCTTGAGATTTAGTAAAACTAATTTTATAAATAATTACAACAACTACTTCAACACTTCCACCAAATTCATCATATTCAATGTCTATTTGATTTTTAACATGATTATCAGTAGATAGATTTTTAATTACTTTACCATGTTTATCTTTCGTTTTAGACTCTATAGTTGCTACCACGCTTTTAATCTTAAAATACTTTGGATTTTCATAATCAACCTTAATAATAAAATTTAACATTTTCTTTTTATTAATGATTCCTTTATAAAAGAAACCATTACCATCTAATAAAGAAGCAGTCATTGCAAAATTGCCAGTACTATTTACTTGTTTATCACTAGGTCTACTATTTTTATTTATTCCTCTATTCTTATTAATTTCTCTGCTCTTATTTATTCCATTGTTTTTAGATTTATTTTTATTATTATAGATAATTCCATCTTGATAATTGAAGTTAGTTCTAGGGTCAGCAGAGTATCCTGGTGTAGGACCTGGAATATATGATTTTGGAATATATCCTTTATTATTTTTATTACTCCCCATATATTAAAACCTCTTTTCATTTAATCTTGATAAACCATGTTTATACATCAACTCAATATATCTTCTCATAAAGTTAAAAATATAAATAACATTATCCCATGTATACATAGGATCTTTTTCAATACTTTGCATTTTAGATAAATGTACATTATTTCTATAATCCTTAAATTTTTGATAATCTGACATAGCCTCATCAGAAATCTTAATTACATACTCTCTGCATGTCTTTATTTCATTTTGACTATCTCTTTTGTCTGCTGAATTATCATAAGATAAATTTAAATACTTACGTCCTAGTTCTGCTTCAAGCGTTTCACAAATACTATAACTTTGAATTATTATTTCTCTATATAAAGCCCTCTTCATTTCATCAGATAAACTGGGTTTAGAATTTTTTATTAAATCAAAATATAAATATAACTCTTTAATAACTATTGCGACATTATGAGAACATACACTGCTTGTGGTTAACTCTTTTAAATGAAAGTCATTAATAAAGTATTCTAAACTATATTCTTTATAATTAAATGAACATATATTTTTGTCATTTAAACTATTATTGAATACTTTTTTATTATCGTAATTCATCACGTTGTTACTTCCCCCTTTATTGTGATTATTAATATTAAACTGATTTAAAGCTTTCTCAAGTATTAAATCTCCTACACATTGTTTCTTAATTCCATCAAAAGATATATATCTTTGTCTAGACAAGAACTCAATTAACTCATGATTAAGTTCTACACAATGAAACGAAAATATAAAGTTATAAAAATCGAGTAGAAGTATTCCATTCCTTTTCTCATAATATAAATTAACATTTGAAACACTGTTAGTTAAAATGCTACAAATACCAGGTTCTATTTTGCTTTTAAAAGAATAAGAAAAAATTTTTTTATCTATTTTTATACATGCATTAAGATAATTTATAGCTGCAAAATATAGAAATGCATCTTTAATTGTTCTAATGATACTATTGTAAATGATGTTTTTTGACACTTTAATCATAGTTTCATCAAGAACAATATTTCTTGCCTGATTCTTCCTACACAAATTATTAAGTTGAAAGAAAAAATTATTAGCATTCATTTCCATAATTAAATTTTCCACATATCATCGTTTTTATCAAATATATTGTTAGAATTATTTTTATCGTACTGTTTTCTTTCTCCATTTAGTACCGAGCTCAACTCATAAGTTTTATTATCTGATAATACATACTCAGAATAATTAATGATTCTGCCTAAAAATCCAGATTTATAAGGTTTAGTTTTTATAAACTTATAATCAAATTTAATTTTAATTGATGAATCATCATTTATATTTGCACTCTTAAGTTTAAGTTCGACTGTTGACCATTTTTTTTGGTTAATATTAAATAAAAATGAACCTAAATCATCATAATCGTTTGTATCATAATTAAATACTGAAATATCAGTTAATAGCACCGTAACATTAAATGGAATTTTAGAGTCGAAACCTAACCTATCTCTATATTCATACAAATAATTATTTTCTGTTAATTTCCAGCCAAAATCATAATTAGATGATAAGTTTTGTAAGTCATTAAAAGAAATTTTATCAACATTATCAAAGTAAACTGAAAAATTAACACCAATCTCCTTATCATAATTATATAGTTTGCATTTTCTAGCTAAAGCAAATTTAAAACGTGTATTTGCATAACTTATTGCTATTTCAAAATCATCGTTTCCAAATATATCTTCATCTCTCATTATTTCAACCTCTTTTCTAAAACAAAGACCTTGACAAAAAAAGCAAGACCTAAATAGGTACAAAATACATTATCTTCCATGTCCTATTTTGAAAAGCAATTTAGACGGAAGAAGAAATGTTAACCTTCTTATATAAAGCATTTTATCATTTCACCTTATTGAATGCAATAACATACAACATAGTAAAATTGTTTTAATTTTTGTAGGTTACATAAAAAAAGAAAAAGGCTTATACTTAAGTTGTAACACAAAAAAAAGTCTTTCCACATGAGTGTTTTATCATAACTTAATTTAAATTTTGATTCTTTTTTAACAACATCTTTTAAATGTTCAGATGAATATATTTGTACACTAATTTCTAAGACACTAGAACAGTTTGATTTAGAACTTGCTGGTACAAGAAGAAAATCATTAAAAATTATAAAGAAAGTTCCTAGAACTATTTTAACATTAAAAGGAAAAATAAAATTTAAACATCGGTATTATTACGATGAAACAACTAATGAATATACATATTTGTTAGATTCAATAATTAAAATACCTAAATATTCTAGATTAAGTGAAGAATTAAAATTGAAAATACTTAATTCACTAGACCATCTTTCTTATGCTGATGCTTGTAAAGACAACCTTCCTCTTGGTTTTGCTATTTCTCAAGTTTCAATCTATAACATTATTGATAAATCTTCTATTGAAGTAAAATATACTCCTTTTAAGAAAACATCAAAAAGAATTCATATTCAAATAGATGAAAAATATGTTTCTATGAAGTCAAAACGACATAAATCAAGCAAAAAAAGAATTTATACTGCCACTATCTTCACAGGTATAAATAAAACTAAGAAAAATAGATATTTTCTTGAAAATAGGGTTATTATTTCTGCTCGTTCGTTAAATTAATTTTTCTTAAGAATTAATAACACTTTAGTTAATTATTATGAAGTTACTCTTGATGATAAAGTTTATATTTCTGGTGATCTTGCCTTATATATTCAAAATTCACCTGATAAAATAACTATTTGTGAAGCTGAATATGTTGCTGATAAATTTCACGTTCAATCATTAGCTAAAAAAATTATTGGTCAAAAACTTGAATTTGATATTTCTCATTTTGATGATTATATTGAAACTTATTTAAATGCTTTATGCTCATATGAAAGCAAAAAGGCGTCGATTACTTTACTTTATTTAACTTATTGAACAAAAAACACATCTTCAATAAAAACGTGGCTAAATGATAACTATTTAGGCTGTTCTCAAGAATGTATTAATATTCATTATTTTGCTGATAGATTAGATAAAAAAACTAATAATTTTACTACTAAGTCTTTAGATAAACTTTGTAACATTCTTAATGCAAAACATAATGGTTTTGATGTTGTTATTTTTTTCAAAATATCCATATGGATATTGATTAGTCTTTTATTTTTATATTATTATGGTTTTATCTTAAGTAAGTCTTAATTTACCTACAAAAAATCAATTCAATGCTACTTGTAGCCATCTTTATATTTATCTTTAATCTTACTTAAAAATCCATAAATAAGTTTTCTAACTTTAATAAGATAATCACCACATGCAGATGCTTTTTTCATTCCCATAATATCACCATGCGCTGCTGGATTACGATATTGATAAGCAATTTCTCCAACTGCATTAGATAAATCAATTAAATAATTAACAATATCCTTTTTTCTATTTTCTTTACTATCATAGCCAAAAGCCTCTTGTGAAAATAAATCATTTGCATAATTTTCCATATGTTTATCTATAGTTCGTAAGCCATATTCACCTTTAAAATTCTTAAATTTTCTATATGTTTCAGATCTTCCTTTCGATAAATAATTAGTTTCACTTTCAATTTCTAAAGAAGGTATAGATTCAAATTTATCATCAATAATATATTTTAATCCACCTAATTTGAAATTTTTAATTTCATTTTCATTTTGATATTTACGGCTTATTTCTTCTCCATTTTCTTTATTCACAACTATAAAACAAGCATTTTCAGGAAAAACAGAAGGAGAAATCTTTTTCTTTTTTAGATATATTATATATCCTTTATAAAAATATTCAGCTAGTTCTATTTCTAATGCCTTGGCAAAATTAACAATAATTGCAGAAAAATCAAGCTGTGCCCAAAATTCTTCTCCCATTGAAATAAAAGTTACATATGTAACTACTCCTGTTATTAAATTAATTTGTGCATTAGATTTTAAACATTCCCAAGTATTTTCAAAATCAACTTGTAAATCTTCTGAAATTTGTTTTTTTAATGCTTCTCCAACAAATTTATTATTTATCAAATCTTTTGCATATTGTTCCATTTTGGTTATTTTTCTAAATTCACCCAAATCTATTTTCACCATTTCTAATGCATATTCACAGCTATATTTACGCGATATTGCTTTTTCATAATATTCTTTTGCTTTGCGCCAATCAACTTTAACACCTAATCCATGATAATAACAATTTCCAAGATAATAAAACGCTTCTCCAGATGAATCAATTTCTTTTATAATTTCAAAATACTTTATTGCCTTAAAATAATTTTTCTTACACCCTTGTCCTAAATAGTACAATTTTCCCAACAACACATTAGATTTTACATCCCCTCTATTGGCGGCTTTTTTATACCATTTTTTTGCTTCATTATAATCACATTTAACTCCAAATCCATTATAGAATAAATCTCCAAGTATCTTTTGATAATAATTGTCATTTGATTTTTTTAAGCATATATTTAAAACTTTTTTATAATTCTTTCTTGTTCCTATACCATATAAATAAAAATGAGTTAAATCATCTCCATTCATTTTCGAAATCAAAAAACTTTTACGATAAAATTCATTTGACTTTTTCAAATTTTTATAATTATGATTATTTGAATAATAGAACCCAAGTCCATAATATGCAATTGCAGCAAAATGAATGTCGTTTATAGCTTTTTGCAAAAGAGTTTCGATTTCTATGATGTTATAAAAATTATTATAAATATAAAATAGAGCAGTTTCTAAACAATCATCTACTTTTCCGCTTCTTTTTGCTTTATCATACCAATTCTTTGCTTTTTGTATATCAACATTAACACCTATCCCGTTATCATATATATATCCAATACTACAATAATCTTCTATTTCTTCCATTAAATTAATTGCTTTTTGTATGTTTACATGCTCAGCCAATCCATATTTATAAATAATTGCCAATTCTTTTTTTGCTGAAAAATCGCCTTGTTTTGAAGATTTATTGTACCAATATTCTGCCTTTTGATACGATTGTTCTACTCCATTTCCATCTCTATATAAATCACCTAATTCTTTTTGCATTTCTACATTACCATTTTCAGCAAAAGTCATAACTTTTTCAGCATATTTTCTATACCAATCATTTGACTTTTCTATGTTTATTTCGCAACCATAACCGTTTTTATAAAATTCAGCAACATTTTTTATTGATGATAAATCATTTTTCATTGCATTTATTTCATATCCATCCAAAGCTTTTTTATACCAAAATTGTGCTTTTTCAAAATCTTTTTTTATACCATATCCAGCAAAATATAATCGTCCTAGTTCTTCTTGACAAACTAGATTTCCTTTTTCAGCACCTTTTTTATACCAATAAAAGGCTTTTTTATAAGAGCATGTTATCTCATCACCAATTTCATAAATCAATCCAATTTCATAAGCACAATCAACATCTGAATGAATTGCATAAAATCCTTGTTCAAACCAATGTAAAGCTTTATCAATTGATTTTTTAATGAAATTATTTTCATTAGATAAATATAAATTGCCAAGACAAAATCCAGCTTTGCCTATTCCATTCAGTAATGCTTTTCTGTACCAATAAATTGATTTTATCAAAGATTTTTTTACAAAAAGACCTTGTTCAAAAAAAACTCCAACATAAAACTGTGCTTTCGCATATTCTTGTTCTGACGATTTCTTAAACCACTCAAAAGCTTCTTGTAAATCTTTATTTGTACCATCACCATTATAATAACAAATACCTAAATTATATTGCGCGCTTGCATTTCCTTGCTCTGCTGATTTTTTATACCATTTAAAAGCTTCTTTTTCATCTTTTTTTAAATAAAATCCATTATAATAGCAATATCCAATTATACAACAAGAAATCATATCATTTTGTTCTGCTAAAACTTTTATTTTAGGAATATAGGTATTAAAAATATCATTTGCTTTATTTTTATTTTCTTCTACAAAATATCCATGTAAATAAAATATCGCAATTC
>FR889416.1:8210-11400 GCA_000432895.1 Firmicutes bacterium CAG:449
CGCAATTCCATAAGCACATCTTATATCACCATTTTCTAATCCTTCAGTATATAAATCAAAAGATTTTTTATAATTTTTTTTGTCGTGTTCATTTCTTGCTAAATTGTATATTCTATCATCCATATATAATTCCTTCTTATTAATATTTTTTATTATATCATGAACAAATGCATACTAACTATATGCAAAAGTTAACTACATATTTTTATCATTTTTCTTATTTATTATTTTATTCACTTGATTATTAATCATTTTTTCTTCTAATGCTTTTTCATATTCATAATCATCATTCGTAGAATTAAAATTATTCACAAAAGATTCATTTAATTTATTTGTTGCGTCAAATACACCGGTATTTGTTTCATAAATACTATCAATATTTGATTTAAAATCAGTTGTGTCTATTGATAAAGATTGTTTTAAAATATCATCTGATTGATTTTTAGCGCTTTTAATTTCGCTATTCAATAATAAATTATTTTGTACATTTAATAATGCTGTATAATTATTGGTATTTATTTCTAATTTTTTTAAAAGCATCTTCTTTTGAGCATTTAACATTATCCATAAATTTTTATTTTTACCTAAAGAATCATTTAATTTAATATTAATCTCATTAATCTGATTAGTAATATCATTTTGTTGTCCTAGCATTATATAAACTTTATCCTCTAGTAATTTTGATTGTTTTTCAAATGATTGACGATTAATTCCGCTTAAAAGAATTTTTATTTCTTGGCATTTACTTTCTAAAAAAACTTCATGATTTTTTGATAAATAACAATTTATCAAGTCTAAACATTCATCAATTTCTAATATTGTTGAATCATTTAAATTTAAATGCTTATCATCTATAAGATTTATTAAATTATCCATTTGATTTTTTATATGAATTAAATCTCTATCGTTTATTTTATTTTTTATTAAAGAAATTTTTTCAATTAAGTGAAGTTTCTCTTTAATTTGTTTTCTATTTCTAAAAATTGTTATCATTAAATACTTCTCCATTTATTAATTTTCATTATATTGAGCATAATTTTCTTTACTCAAAAATAAATTTAAATCTTCTAATATTATTCCAATATTAAATAAAATCTTTTCATTTATCACATTTAAAGCTTCTAAAGTTAGAGAATAGATATTTTCTTGAGTTTTAATAAATCCATTTTTATTTAAGCTTTTAGAAATTAAATCACTTATAAAAGTATTTATTTTAAAATTAATTTTTTGTATAAGAAATGATTTTTTTATTTTATCCATATAAGAAGGTAATATTTTCATTATTTTTCTTGTATCATTTATAATAAAAGAATATTTAGCATTGATAATAATGTTTTCATAACAAGAATAAACAATATTATTTTTCCATTCTCCTTCATGATAATTTTTACTTACATAATAAACATAATACGTATTATGATCTATTTTAAATTTTGAAAATAATGAATAGTTTCTATTCAATATATCATTTTCAATTTTATATAATTGCCTAAATTTTCCATTCGAATAAATGATAATATCACAATCAATATTTTGATTAATTTTTGTATTATATTTAATATTTGAAAATGTTTCTTTAAAAATTATGCTTTCATCTAAATACGGACTCTTTTGAGTCATTAATTATCACCTCCATTTATAAAATTAATTATTTTTTTCTTTCCATTTTGTAAGCTTTTCAATATCCTCTATTTGAACTGATGAATGAATTTCACTTAATGATTTATTAATATCATCCATACAAATATATTTCAATTGTGTAATAGAATTACGAATAATAGATATCTCTTCGATCTTGTCTAATAAATTAGTCATATCAGATCCATTAAAGCCTTTTGTTTCTTCAACAATTAAATCAATATCTATATCATCATTCAGTGTAACAATACCTTTTTCTTTAATTTTATTAAATCTTTTTTCAATCATATATCTTCTAGCATTATCATCAGGAAGTCCTACATAAATTCTAGTTCCAAATCTTCCTGGTCTAATAAATGCTGAATCAATATCCCATGGTTTATTAGTCGCTGCGATTAAATAAAGAATATTACCTGAATCTTTTGAATAAGCTTCAATACCTTGAAGTTGCGCTAAAAGTTCACTTCGTAATTGCTTAGCGTAAGTACTTCTTGTATCTTTTTGAGCAATAGAATCCATTTCATCAAAATAAACAACTGCACAAGGAAATTTCCTTGCTTGAGCAAATAATGATCTAACTGCCTTTTCTGTATTACCAGCTCCCTGATGTAATAAATCTGATGGTTTAACAGAACAAAATTTTGCTCCTATCTCATTTGCAATAGCCGCTGCAATCATTGTTTTACCTGTACCAGGAGGTCCAAAAAGCAATAATCCACCACCATTTTTCTTTTGATATCCTTCAAAAGCTTGAGGATTTTCAAGAGGTAATAAAACTTTAATTTGTACTTCTTCTTTTACTTCTTCTAACCCCGCTACATCATTAAAAGTAATATCAGGCAAACTATCCCATTCAAATTTATATTCTGATTCTCCATTTGAAGTTGTACCATCCAATATTTCATCTTCTGGTGTTTTTTCTTTAGTTTTAATTGATTTTATTTCTGGAAGTTTATTTTCTTTTGCAATTGGTAAATCTTTATATGTTATAGTCATTAAATCTTTTCTAGTAGGATTTGCAATTGATGAAACTCTACGAGATTGTAAAGTAACAATATTTTCAAATAAATTTCTTATTTCTCTACCATTTCCAAATTTTTCATTCCTATTATTATACATATTAAAAATAATCTTTTTAATTAATTTAGAGGCTTCATCATCAAGAATATACTCTTCTTGACTACAAAAGTTTTTAAATATTTCAAATAATTCTTCTGGTGAATAATCATCAAATTTAATAATAGTTTTAAATCTAGATTTTAGTCCTGGATTGGAATTAATAAATCCTTCCATTAAATTATCATATCCTGCCGCAATAACCACTAAATTTTCTCTACTATCTTCCATAACTTTTAATAAAGTATCAATAGATTCTTGTCCAAAATCATTTTCACCTTTATTAGCTAAAGTATAAGCTTCATCAATAAATAAAACTCCATCTTTAGCTTTATTTAAAACTTCTTTAGTTTTAATTGCAGTTTGTCCCACATACCCAGCCACTAAATCAGCTCGGTCAGTTTCAACAAAATTAGCGGTTTTAGTTATACCAAGT
>FR889416.1:11408-17045 GCA_000432895.1 Firmicutes bacterium CAG:449
TTTTAGTTATACCAAGTGCACAATAAATTTGAGCAATAATTCTTGCAACTGTAGTTTTTCCTGTACCTGGATTACCTGTAAAAATCAAATGATAAGACATTGGAGGAATGGAAAGACCATTTTCTCTTCTCATATTAAACACTTTTATTTGTTCAACCCAATCATTAATTTGCTTTTTAACAGAATTAAGGCCGATTAAATTATTTAATTTTTTCAACGCTTCTTCTAAAGACACTTTTTCTTCTTGAAAAATAACACTATTAACTTTTTCACTATTTGAAGAAGATAACGTCTCTTGTTTTAAAATAATTTTATTTGCTAATTCAGTAAGTTCAGTCGCCCTTTTAAATCTTTGTTCTTTTAAAGAACCTTCTGATAATTTAGCAAGTTTTAATAAACTTTCCGCGGAAGCATAAATATTTCTTTTCGCAGCTTCATAATTACCTTCTTTCAACGCATTCATTCCTTTTTCATAATAAATATTGAAAGAATCATATAAAAATCTTGTTTCACTCATGTGATCACCTCTTAAACTTGTAATTTAGATTGAATATCATTTATTTTTTTATCAATTTCTTGATCAATACTACTTTCTGAATCAACAGCATCATTATTAATTAATTTATCAATTTCATCATCTGAAATAGATGAATCGATACCATCAAAAGAAGTGATTGACTCACTAGCGGTTTCTAAAAAAGCATCTAAAGCTTGATATTGACCTTCATTATTAGCAATTGCCTTTTCATATGCAGTTTGTGCCTTTACCATATCAATACTTGATGTAATATCTTTCATTTGCTTAGAAATTGTATTCATTCCTCCTACAAAATCACCAATAATTTTATTCATATCATTTAATTGCATTGATATTTCAAAATTAGCAATCATTGCATCAATAACTTTTTGCTTACTTAGACATATTTTTAAACCAGATTTTGCTAACTTATAGGTTTGTAAATCACCTACTAATGTTGCTTTTTTAGCTTTATCTATATAATCTTTTTTAAAATTATCTAGTTTTTGTGATTGACTTTTCATACTAGATAAAGTTCTTTTAATATTAATCTTTGCTTGAATTTCTTTTTCTTTTTGCTCTTGCAGCAATTTTTCTTGTTTAATTCTTTCTTTTTCTAGTCTTCTTTTTTTAAAACTAAACATATTATCCCCTTTTATTTTATAAAATTTTTAAACCAATCAATAATAATTGGTAACCACCCAAAATAACAAATTGCATATCCTAAGGCTAATGCTAATAAAAAATTAAAAATTCTTCCTATAATTTTAAACATAACTATGCTTCCTCACTAACTAATAAATTTAATTTCTTACTGAACTTAGTTTTATTAAGCATATAAGTAAATATTTCATCCAATTTATCTTCATTAAATTCTTCATCATCAAATTTTGAATATAAATGAAACTCAAAAAATGTACCTGTTTCTAAATCTTCATCACAAGCAATAAACGATTGAAATATTCCTCTATCGCTTTCAAATTCTGATTTCAAATGCTTATAATCATCAAAGGTAACTGCATTTCTAAATTCATATATACTGGCAATACACCAACCATCATCCATCGTATTATAAAATATTGCAAAATCCGGAATACCATCTACTAAAAAATTGAATTGTATATTAGTACCTTCGTCTTCAATGTTCGTTTCTAATTTAAACTCAACGCGTTTTTTAATAAAGAAATTAATAATTGATTGTGTCATTTTAATTTTACTCATTTGTTTCTTACCTCTAAAAATAAATTTCTATAATCCATATTTTTTTATTTAATAAATATCATTCATATTTCTATTATCATGTAATTAAATTTTTTATCTTTATACCAAGATATTTAGTTCCTATTTCAAGCAAAAAAAATATAATTATCAATTTAGTTCCTATACTTGGAATCTATTTTTCTTGCAATGAGAAATTTTTCAATTTTTCTAATTCCTTTTTTACAATGGTAGAGCTAACTTGAGACAATGATTCAATAAAATCATTTTGAGTAATTGGAATTATTTTATTTTGTAAAATACTCTTTTTAATAGCAATATCTTTAGTAACATTACATGCTTCAACAACATCTGCACTACTATAACCATCTAATTTTTTGGCAATAAAACTATAATTAACATTATCAATAGGTAATCCATTCATTTCATGAAGCAAAAGATTATATCTAGATTCCTCATTAGGTAAATCAATATAAATTTTCTTATTAAATCTGCCAGATCTTAAAAGAGCCGAATCAATATTCCATGGTTTATTTGTTGATGCAATAAGTAATACTGTATTTTTATTTATTTCAAAACCATCCATTTGTGCTAGCAATTCAGATACAACTCTATTAACAGCATTAGAATTATTATTTTCACGATTAGTTCCTAATGAATCAAATTCATCAAAGAAAATAATTGAACGATTATACCTTCTAGCTTCACAAAATAAATCTTTAATCTTTTTTTCAGATTCTCCATACCATTTAGATACAATATCAGAACATTGAATGGAAAAGAATTTTGCATTTATTTCATTAGCAATCGCTTTTGCTATCATTGTTTTACCAGTCCCAGGAGCCCCATACAAAAGAATTCCCCCACCTGAACTTCTTTTAAATACTTTATAAATTTCCTTATATTTAAATGGATAAACCACCATTTGATTAATTAATTCTTTAACATTATCTAAACCAATTACATCATCAAAAGTAACTTTATTATCTACTTCTTTTTCATCTTCAACTACATCTTCTTTTTTTGTAATTGTTTTTCTTTGAGATAATTCATATTCACATCTAAGAACGTCAATTTTATCAATTATATCTAATAATGGTTCATGATAATTAAAGAATTTTTCCATAGACATTACTTTCTTTTCTTCATAACGTCTATATTGAACAATACATTTTTTATTTTCTACACCTATAATTTTTCCTAAACCAAAACTATTATGAAACACTTCTCTTCCGATCAAAGATTTAAATATACTAATTAAATTTTTTTGATATTCTTGTTTTGTCATTATTTTCTCCTTAAGCCATAATTTTTGATGTTCTTGAAATTTTATCAGTATTTAATATTTTTTTAATATCCTCCTCGTTATAAACTTTAAATTGACATGTTTCAGTATCAGAAATAATAATTGGATAACCTACATACATATCAACATTATTAGCAGCAACAATTGCTTTAATTAATCTAATCTCAACAGGCTCACCCACTGTAGAAGCAAGAGAACCAAGTGCACTATCTCTTCCTGATCCACGAGCAATATAATCATCAATTTCCATAACATATAAATATTGAGATAGTTCATAAACTTTATCTTTATATGCAAATAAATATGTTGAGGTCATATAAGGTCCTCCACTATCATTAAAAGTAAATCCTTTTTCTTTTAAAGCATCAAACATGTTATAAATCATTTCGCCTTGTACAAAGTCAAAGTCAATATCTCCTTTTAAAGCTTTAGTTTCTGGAATAAAATTAGTTAATCTTACTATTCCTAAATCTCTACAAGAACCAACTTGGCACATTAACGAATGATCTAAACCTTTAGTTTTCCAAATTTTATAATTATTTGGATTAGTTAAAATTGCTTTAGAAGCACCATAACTAACTTGACTATCAACTGCTAAATAAACTATATTATTTTCTTTTATAGCAATAATAACACTCATTAAAACTCCTTATTCATTAAATAATTCAAATTGACATGAATCAGTATCAGTAATTAAGAATGGATAAGATATTTCAGTTTTATATTTTAAACAAGTTCTTAACGCTAAAAGAATTCTTTGTTTAGGATCATCAACATTTTGTGTAGATAACAAACTACCTATTGCTTCATCTATTCCATTGCCAATCACAGCAAAATCATCTAATTCTAATACTGCTCCATAATTAAATATTTGAAATATCTTATCTTTATAAGCCACTATCATTTGAGACTCACATCTTCTATAACAATTTTCTTTGATTTTTAGAATATGTCTTTGATCATAAATATCAAATAAATTTGGAACAAATTCATTAACCATAAATTCAAAATCAATATTGCCCTTCATAGCATTTGCTTCTGGAATTAAAGAAGTGCATCTTGCAATATTTTGTTCAATAAGACTACTATCAATTGACATAAGTATATGATCACACCCTTTTAAAGGAAAAATTTTATAATTATTTGGATTAGTTAAATCATATTTCATAAAGAAATCGGACATATTAGAATCAGTTCCCATATAAACAACACCATTATGCTTTAAAGCTATTGTTAAACTCATCTTATCTTTCTCCTTTTAATAATTTGCTTATTTTTTCAGAAGATAAGCTACCTTCTTTAATTAATTCATCTTTTAATTTATTATAAATATCTATATTTTCTTTAATAATTTTAACTCCTTTTTCTAAAGTCCTATTCATATATTCAGAAATTTTATTTTCTATTTTTGATATTTTAGAATCAGACACAACTATATTAGGTCCACGTTTTTCATTTATAGGATAATAACAATCAAATCCAAACATTCCTACACTTATAGCATTTTTAATCATTTCTTCAGCTTTTTTAACATCACCATCAGAAATAGTCGTCATATCATTCATAATGGCTTTTTCACCAGCAATACCACCTAAAACAATAGTTAAATCATCTTCTAAAGAAGATAATTTTATAAAATTCATATTTTTATTTTCTCTTTTTACATATCCAGTAACTGTATCATATCTATCAACTGTAATTGAAGGAATTTCATTTTTTAATATATAAGTGGTAATAAAATGACCTATTTCATGACTAATAATATATTTTAATTGTTCTTTATCATTTTCCCGCTTAACATCTTTAAAAATGATAGTTGGAATGTATTTTTCAAAATCACCTATAGTTGGTTTTTTCTTATTAATCTTACAATCAATAAGAACTTCATTAATTAAGTTATTAATATCCGCGCCAGTAAAACCATTAGTCTTTTTAGATAGACTTTCCCTAGATATGTCATTAAAAATATCATGTTTAGATAAATATAAATCAAAAATATTTTCTCTAGCTTCAAATGTTGGCAAAGTTAAAGTCATTTGCTTTTCTAATCTACCACTTCTTAGTAATGATCTTGGTAAACAAGATTTATCATTAGCAGTAGCAATAAGCAAAATTCCATTAGAATTATTTAACCCATCAATTTCTGTTAGCAATGTTTGAATTGCTCTTCTTTGTAAATCACTAAATTCAATTCTAGCGCCAATAAAAGAATCAATCTCATCAAAAAATAAAATAGATGGCTTACTTTTTCTAGCTTCATTAAAAGCTAATTTAATATTTTCTATAATATTTTCATCTTTACTATTTAATGTTACTAAATTAACATTAGATTCATTTATAATTGCCGTAGCTAGCAATGTTTTACCAACCCCAGCTTCTCCTACTAAAAGTAGACCTTTTGGTAAAAAGATACCATCTTTTACATATTCATCATAATTTTGAAGAATAGTAATTAATTTTTTTGCTTCTTGTTTTTCAGTTTCATAACCAGCAATATCTTGTAATGTGTATTTGTTCATTAAATCCCTCTTTTAAATTAAAATATAATTAAACTAATTGATGCTATCACACATAGAATTACGAAAAATATGTAAAA
>FR889417.1:0-1491 GCA_000432895.1 Firmicutes bacterium CAG:449
TTTTTCTATAAAAAATAATGGTAAAGAAAAAACAATTACACATCCCACAATTAATCCTATAGTTTTAAAAGAACTTAAAATAGCACTAGAAAATGATTTAGATAAATTATAGTCATCAATATTTAATTTTACATGATTTATTTTAACATCCATAAAAATTAATGAAATTAAATTAATAAAAAAATAAATTAGCAAAATAAAAATAGCTATTTTAATATCAAATATATTAACTAAACAAACACCATAAATAAAAGGAAACGAAATAGTGCCGAACGAATAAATAAATTTATTTGCTTCTTTTTCAGATAAAATCTTCTTATTAATTTGATTATTTAATAATATTTGCATGGAAGGCATTCCTAAAATCATACAAATAAAAATTAAAGACAATAAATAAAAATATTTACCAAATTTTATTGTTTTATTATAAACATAAGTTAAAACATCTAATTCTAATAATAAATTAATAATAATTAAACATGGTAATAAAGAAGGAACAAATGAAAGTAAAATTGTTTTAAAAATTAATTTATTATAAACAAGAATATTTTGATAAAAAAATAAAACTAATAAAAAAAATATAAAAATAAAAATCTTTAACTTATCTTTCATAATTAATTATATGATAAATAGGCTAAAGAACTATTCTTAAATAAAAAACAATCATATTCTAAAGTGAAAGCGAGGGATATTTTTATGTACAATCGCCAAATGTGTTCATCCTGTAATCAAGGATGTCCATGCAAATATGATCCTATAGTTATGCCGGTAAAAGAATATGTTTGCAATAAATATTATTGGGTAGAACAACCAGTTATTTGTCCAATTAATAGAAAAGTAGTAAATCATTATTGTCCAAGACCAGTATACTATTCAACTTATACAACAAGTGAAGAAACTATTTGCGAAGGCCAAGCAGCAAATATTAATAAGTGAAAAAAAAGTTCAGCCAACTAGCTGAACTTTTCATTTTAATTATTTTCTTTAATATATTCTTCGTTTGTTTTAGTCCAATCACCATTTTCTTTATCGGTGGTTCCTAAAGCAAATTGTTCAAATTTTTTAGTTTGATCATTACTTGCAGAAGAGAATGTATAAGATGCTAAACCTGCTAACATACCTTTATCAAATCTAACAAATGTAGGTGAAGGAATATTTGTTTTCGTATCGTCTCCATATAATGATAAATTTTCACTAAACATTTTATATGGTGAATTTTCATAATAAAGATTTTTATTATAGAATTCATCTAAAATTGAAATAGTTTCATCAAAATTCTCATAGAATTCTTTTTCTTTTTCATCAGAATCGTCATCATCACCAAAATATAAATCCACACTAATCCAAGTATAATTTCCACTTGAAGCACTAACATCACTTAAAATTTGTTGTAAATAGTTACTAATTGATTCATTTGATTTATAGAAGATAACCATTACATGCTCAGTATTTTCATAACCCTCTAATTTAACAGTACTAGTTGCTTTATCT
>FR889417.1:1498-3007 GCA_000432895.1 Firmicutes bacterium CAG:449
GTACTAGTTGCTTTATCTTGAACATCATTTACAATTTCAAACTTAGAAACTATATCTCTATTTTTATCCTTTTTAGAAATTAAGAATCTATAATTTTCATCAGGATTTAAAACTTCACCAACCCAACTAACAAATGGTTTAATAGAAAGAATAACACCAAAGATTAAACCAACAATAAGTAATGGTTGAATCCAAGCAGTATTTTTAATCCAGCTAATTAATCCTAAAAATCCTTTTTTTATACCTTGGCCAATTTTTGCAAAGAAATTTCCAATTTTTTTCATTGTTACCTCCTAATTAACTATTATTAAAATAATAGTAAAAGTTACATAGCCTTATAATAATATCATTATTATGGCTTGATTTCAAGAATGATTATAATTTAAATTATTTTATTTGTCATTAATTTATTTAAAATTAATAATAAATCAAAAATATGTAGATTTAAATAATGTGTCTAGTTAAAATATTATGTGGAGATTTCAACAATGGGAATTATTAAAAATTTACATGCAAAATATGAAGATTATATTCAAGATCATCCTATATTAAAATTTGTATTAAATTATATTTATATAATTGGTGGTGCAACAATTGCTGCAATGTTGCTTGCCTTTAGTTATCGTGCATTTGTCCCAGTTAAAACTGATCAAGGCTATAACCTAATTGGTGGTGGTGTAGCAGGTTTTGGACAAGTAATCATTTTATTACTTGAAAAGATTGGTGTAAGTCTAACAAAAACACAAGAAAATAATATTGCTTCCATTGTCTATTTTGTTGTCAATATACCTTTATTCTTCTTAGCCTTTTTCGGAATAGGAAAAAGATTTGCTATTATTAGTTTATATAATGTNNTTATTAGTTTATATAATGTTTTTATGACATCAATCTTTATTAGTATTCTACCTGATGATTTTGTTAATATGTTTAACATACAAAATGATTTAATAACTAGAGCCATAATTGCTGGATTTATTCATGGCCTTGGTATTGCTATAGCTGTAGAACTTAATACATCCACAGGTGGAACAGATATTATTTCAATGTATTTTGCCTTAAAAAAGGGCATATCTGTTGGTTCTTATATTTTAATTATTAATGCAGTAATTGTTGTAACATATACAATTCTTGCTTCTATATCAACAGCTAGCTCACCAAGTATTTCTGGTGCAGCTACGATGGCCTTATATACATTAATATATTTCTTTGTTAGTTCACTTGTAATTGATAAAATATCATCAAGAAATAAAAAAGTACAATTAGTTATTGTTACTCAAGAGCCAAAATTAGCTAAAGTTTTAATTCAACACTTTCCACATGGATGTACAGTAATCGATGCAAGAGGTGCTTACCAAGATAAAGAAAAGAAAGTTATTCACACAGTAATTTCTTCTTTTGAATTAAAAACCGCTACCAAAATTATTTATAAAGTCGATCCTCATGCTTTTATTACAGTTAACCAAACATACAAAGTTTTTGGTAAATTCTTTATAAAACCAATTAAATAAA
>FR889417.1:3046-4901 GCA_000432895.1 Firmicutes bacterium CAG:449
CAAATGAAGATTTAGCAAATTTAATTTTTCCAGATATAACTGAAACAATTGAAGATTTAGAAAAAAGATATCCAGAAAGAAATTTAAAAGAAGGTGCTGAAGTAACACGTTTTGCCCCTTCACCAACTGGTTTTTTACACACAGGATCTTTATTTACCGCTTTAGTAGCTCAAAAAGTTGCAAATCAAAGCGGCGGAGTCTTTTATACTAGACTTGAAGATACAGATACAAAAAGAGAAGTTGAAGGTTCCGGTAAAGAATTACTTGATCAATTAGCAGTTTTTAATGTTATACCTAATGAAGGCTATTTAGGTGATAAAGAAGAAGGTAATTATGGACCATATCAACAATCGAAAAGAGCGGATATCTATAAAGTTGTCATTAAAGAATTATTAAAAAGAGGTAAAGCATACCCATGTTTTTGTTCTCATGAAGATTTAGATGCTTTAAGAAAAGTTCAAGAAGCAACTCATGTAGTTCCTGGCTATTATGGGCAATACGCTCAATGTCGTTTTTTATCAGTTGATGAACAAATTGAAAGAATCAAAAAAGGCGATAATTTCGTTATTAGATTTAGATCAAGTGGTGATCATAATCTTAAAAAAGAAGTTCATGATTTAGTAAGAGGTCAATTATTTTTAAGTGAAAATGATCAAGATATTGTTATTTATAAATCAGATGGATTACCAACATATCACTTTGCTCATTTAGTTGATGATCATTTTATGAGAACAACTATTGTTTCTCGTGGAGAAGAATGGTTACCTTCACTTACAATTCACTTAGAATTATTTGAAACTATGGGTTGGACTGCTCCTAAGTATGCTCATTTACCAGTTATTATGAAACTAGATAATGGAAATAAACGTAAATTATCCAAAAGAAAAGATAATGAAGCCGCTATCTCTTTCTTCTTAAAAGATGGTTATCCTGTTCAAGCAATTAAAGAATATTTATACACAATTGCTAATTCAAATTTTGAAGAATGGCATGCAGAAAATCCTTCTTTATCACAAGATGACTTTACTTTTACATTCGATAAAATGTCTCTTGATGGAGCGTTATTTGATTTAGAAAAATTACAAAATATTTCTAAAGAAGTTATAGCTTCTTATTCCGCTAGTAGAATGCTTGAAGAAATGAAAAAATATACTGCTTCATATGATTTAACCTTCAATAAAATTATCAATGATAACCCTCAATATTTTGAAGAAATAATGAATATTGAAAAAGATCGCGAAAACCCAAGAAAAGATTATATTAAATATGGAGAAATATTTGATAAAGTAAAATTCTTCTACGAACCATATTATACAGAAATGATGGAAAAAGAGCCTTTACCATTTAATCCAAATATTGATAAAAACTTAATTATCGATATCTTAACTGAATTTGCTAAAAACTTAAATTTAAATCAAGATGAACAAAGTTGGTTTAATTCTCTAAAAGAATTAGGTGCAAAATATGGATTTGCTGCTAATAACAAAGAATATAAGAAAAATAGAGAATTATACAAAGGGCACATTGGTGATGTAGCAGAAATGATTAGAATTGCATTAACATCATCTAAACAATCACCTAATCTATATTACATTTTAAAAATTCTTAAAAACGAAGAAGTTTCAAGAAGAATAAAAAAAGCAATTGAATTAATCAAATAAATGTGTTGTAATAAATAAGCAACACAGCTTTTGGTCCATTAGTGGAACTGGTTAACACGTCTCCCTCTCAAGGAGAAGAATAGGAGTTCGAGTCTCCTATGGATCACCAATAGATATGTATAAGCTAATACAAATTGAGTATTAGCTTTTTTAATTATGCGCGATAGATCGTATACGTCAAAAATTAACACTCT
>FR889418.1:0-8850 GCA_000432895.1 Firmicutes bacterium CAG:449
AAAATGTCCCGATATTTTGGGACAAATATATTAAAAATATTTTATTCTGCTTTTATTAAATCAATCGAAGCAATAAAAATATCTTTATTGAAAGCTTTGATTAATATATCATCTTTGGAAATAAAAGAATCAACATCTTTTTTTGCTTCATCAAAATTTATTGTGAGAAATTTTTCTTTTAATTCCTGCTTTAACCTATTTAATGTTAATTTATCATCACTAGATAAATAACCAAAAGTTTTTAATCCATTTTCTAAAAAAACCATATTTACTTTTGTATTGTTTGATATATAAAATAAATAATCGTAGAAATCTCTTCCTTTAATTCTTGTTTGCCATTTTCTATTTAATACTGCGAGAAGTTTTGAGGCAAATAATGTTTCCATTTTAAAAGTTTTTATAGCACAAAAGAAAGGTGTAGTTAATAACTTTGTTTCAACTTCTCCACCATCAAAAGTTTTATTTTCAATTTCACACTTAATTGATAATAATTCATTTGATACTATTTTATTTGTATATTCTAAATATGTGATATTAAATAATTCTTTTAAATTAAAAGTAATAAAACATGATTTAACGCTTGTATTATTTTTATTTTCTTTAAAGTTTATTTCACAATTTAAGTCAAAACTTTTTAAATCTTCTTTTACATTTAATAAATAATTATTAAAATCAAAATCTTTGATATTTTTTTCTAATGTAAAATCTAGTTCTTCTGAAAATCTAGATAAGTTTCTAAAAATTCGAAGTGATGTACCACCATAAAAAATTGCATAATTAAAAAATCATTTTTAGCAAGACTTGCTAAAACTAATTCTTGTAATACTTCTTTCATTGCATTTTTGATTTCTAAAATACTAGTAGGATTGTATTTTCTTATTTGAGTTAAAAAGGCTTCATTAATCATATAGTCTCCCCTTTAAAAGCATATTTACAAATAAATCAACATTTCTAGAGTGATATAAATTTTTTAAATCACTACATAATTGTTTGTCGAAAGTATCTAATATGAGTTCGTTTATACGCATATTTTCAAATAAATATTCACGCATTTCTTTCATGTTTTTAATTGGCTTAGTATCATATAACAAATCTAATAATGCTTTTTCTTTTTTGGCTATTAAATACATGTAACCATCAACTTCAATCATTTCTTTTCCATATGGAAATGCTTTTGGAGGAACATCTTGATATGTATATATACCAAATTTAGTTTCAAATCTTTTTTTCTTTCTTTTTTTAAAAGTGGCATTTTTAATCATATAAACTCTTTCAGGAATTAAATCATAATAGGCTAAAGCTGTTTCAAAAGAGATATAAGATGGAGAGTAAATAGGATTAGCTAAATAAAAAGGATTAACATGTTCATTTGTTTCGTATAATCCTTTTGTAATAGGAAATATTTGCTTATTCTTTACCATTCTTTGAATTTTTGTTTTAGGATTTTTATAGTTTGGTAATTCTTCTTTTAAACATTTTTATGTGGAAATTCTAATTAATTACACCTTTTGATAACTTTTAAATGACTATTAATTGCACCTTTTAATTAATTTTAGTTTATCTTTGAGTAATTTTGTTCGATTTTAGCAATTAAATTATTTAAAAACAATTAATATCAAAATTGATAAAAATATCATCTTTACTATTTTAAAAAATGTTTAATTTTATAAAATATAAAATGTAAGGGGTTTCACACTCATTTTAAGGAGCAAATATGAAAAAAATTGGAATTTTAATTTTATCTTCTTTATTCTTGTTTAGTTGTAATGAAAATAATGTTTCTAATAATACTTCTTCTACAACTGAAAAAGATACAACAAGTGAAAATTCTTCAAAAACTGAGAACACATCTAGTGGCTTAACTTTTGAAGAAAAAATTACTAAACAACCAACTTGTGAAGAAGATGGTGAAAAAACATTTACTTGTTTAGAGGATGCAAGTAAATCTTATACAGAAACTATTCCTCATTTAGGTCATTTAATGAGCGAACCAACTAGAAATGATGAATGGACAAAAATGGTTTCTAGTTGTACTAGAGAAGGATGTAGTAAAAAAGAAGAAAAGACAATTGCTAAAATTATTTTAATGGCAGGTCAATCTAATATGGTTGGTCATTCTTTTACTCCTCATTTATCAGAAGAAGAAAAAATTAAATATGAACAAGGCTTTGATAATGTTTTAATTAATTTTTCAAATAATCCTTATTCTTCCACTACAAAAAATACATCTAATGGTTTTACTAAAGTAAAATTAGGTCAAGGTAAAGCGACTGATTATAGTAAATATCCTTTAGGAACATTTGGTCCTGAAGTAGGTTTAGCGGAGTATTTAAATCAAAATTATCCAGATGAAACATTTTATTTAGTTAAAAATGCAACTGGTGGAGCATCTTTACATGATAATTGGTATTCACCTAGAAGTNNNTAATTGGTATTCACCTAGAAGTAATGAAACTTTACCAGAAAATAGTTTATATAAATATTTTGTGAATTATGTTCATGAAAGTATTAAATTAATTGAAGAAAAAGATTTATATCCAGAAATTGTTTCTTTCTGTTGGATGCAAGGAGAAAATGATTCTAATAGTTATATTGATGATTATGAAAGACTATGGTCTAATTTTGTTTTAGATATTAAAGATGAATTCAAAGATTATATTACTCCAAATGGTTTATCTATTATTGATGGAGGTATTACTAATTATTGGGTTAACTATGCAAAAATGAATTTTATAAAAAGAAGTTATGCTAGTAAAAGTAGTAAAAATCATTTTATTGATGTAGATAATTCTTCTTGGATAAGTGTCTATAAAGATAATACTGATTATGCTCATTTAGATGTTCATGCAATGTTAAATCTTGGTAGAGAATTTGCTAAGAATATTGAATTAGTAATTAAAGATTTAAAAAATAAAGAAATAGTTTATGAAGAAGCTAAATTTGATGATAAAACTTGGAATGGTACTTATTCAACTTCTTTAAAAGGAAGTGGTGTTGAAACTGATCCGTATTTGATTGAAACAGAAGAAGATTTAGCTTTCTTTGCTGAAGATGTAAAGGGCGGAAATAAATATCAAGATAAATTTGTTAAATTAACAAATGATTTAAATATGACTAATCCTTTATTTACTGGTATTGGAGATGGCGACATAGTTGATAACAAATATGTTTATAATGAATTTGCAGGTACTTTTGATGGAGATAATCACAATATTAAATTAAATATCTATAAAAACTTTGTTAGTGGTTTATTTAATGCTTCAAGTGGCATTATCAAGAATGTTAAAACTTCGGGAACTGTTTTTACTGCAAATAGAGTAGCAGGTGGAATTGTTGGTTATCAAATAGGTGGAACTGTTTCTAATTGTGAAAATAATGCGAAAGTTTCAGGAAGATTTTATAAAGATGGTAAAGGCCATATTGGTGGAATAGTTGGTTATAGTAAAGGAACTATTACTAATTGTGTTAATAATGGAGATGTTTATGGTAATGTTACTAAATATGCTGATAATCAAGGTGTTGGAGGTATAGTTGGTACTGCTGAAAATATTGAAGTTTCAAATTGTATTAATAATGGAGTAGTAACTAATTTTGGCTTTAGTACAGGTGGAATTATTGGTGTTGTTAGAAAAAGTGGATTAGTTATTTCTAATAATAAAAACTATGGTGAGATTAATGGTAGTGAAGAAGGAACGGGTGGAATAGTTGGTATTTCTAATTTTAAAAATGTAACTATTAGTGATTGTCATAATTATGCTTCTGTTATAGGTGGATCTTATGTAGGTGGAGTATGTGGAGCGTTTGGTTATACTGCTGATATGACAGGTTCAATTATGACTAATTGCTCAAATGAAGGAACAATTTTGGCTAAACAAGAAGCTGGTAATAATAAAAAATATTTTAGAGTAGGTGGAATTGCTGGTATGGCTTTTGGAACGGCAATCGATAGTTGTGTTAATAAAGGCAAAGTTAGCAATATTAATGAGGATATAAATGTTGATTTAGGAACTGAAGAAACTAAATATTCAGGATTAATTGTTGGCTATAAAACAAAAAATGCGACAATTAATGAATGTTCAAATACATATGGTAAATAATATGAAAGAAAAATATATTGAATTTGTTAATAAATATCGTAAACAAATATATGATGCTGAAAAATATATTTGGGAGCATCCAGAAACTGGATTTAATGAATGGAAGACTAGTGCATATTTAGAAAAAGTTTTTACTGATGCAGGATATTCTTTAATAAAAGCTAATAATATTCCTGGTTTTTATACTGATATTGATACAGGAAAAAAAGGACCAAAAATAATGATTATTTGTGAACTTGATGCTTTAGCGATGCCTAATCATTTTGCTGCGGTAAATGGATGTGCACATGCATGCGGACATCATGCTCAATGTGCAGCAATGGTAGGAATTTGCTTAGCTTTAAAAGAAAAAGGAGCGTTAGATAATCTAACTGGTTCAATTAGATTAGCGTGTGTACCAGCTGAAGAAGAAATTCAAACGGAATTTCGTGAAGAATTAAGAAGTCAAGGAATTATTCATTATTTAGGTGGCAAAGATGAATTTTTATATCGAGGATATTTTGATGGTGTAGATATAGCTTATATGATACATACAGGAAATAATCCTCATTCAATGTTTGATATCCATAATGGCTGTAATGGAAATATCGCTAAAGATATTACTTTTCATGGTAAACCTGCTCATGCTGGTAGTTTTCCTCAACAAGGGATAAATGCTTTATACGCAGCAAATCTTGCTTTAAACGCGATAAATGCTTTAAGAGAAACTTTCCCAGACAATGATCATGTTAGAGTGCATCCAATTATTACTAAAGGTGGTTCTTCTGTTAGTGTTATTCCTGATGAAGTAAAAATTTCTACGTTAGTTAGAGGAAGAACCTTAGATATTATTGATAAAACCAATAAAAAAGTTAATCGAGCCATTGCTTCAGGAGCTTTAGCAATGAACGCTACTGTTGAAGTAATTGATCATCCTGGAGCATGTCCACTTAATAACTCTTTAAAATTAAAAGAAATTGCTAGTGAAGTCTTTTCTTCTTTAGTAGGAAAAGAAAATGTTAATGTCACCACTAATTTTGGAAGTGGTTCAACTGATATGGGTAATTTAAGTTGTTTAATGCCAGTTATTCATCCATATGCAAGTGGAGCAATTGGTAAAACTCATGGTGATGATTTTGCTATCAAAGATGTGGAGAATGCATGTGTAATTTCCGCTAAAGCACAAATTTTATTATTAGTAAAGTTATTAGAAAACGAAGCAAAATTAGCTAAAGAAGTAATTGCTTCATATAAGCCATTATTTACTAGTAAAGAAGAATATTTTATTACACTGGATAAATTCTTATCAAAAAAAGAATTAATTTCTTATAATGGCGATGAAATTAATATAAAAATATAATTAAATTAGGTTAATGTATCTTTATTAAGAGCATTAACCTTTTTTTGTATCATAGTATATAAATTAAAATTAAAAAAATAATAGTAATCTTTGTATTTGATGTGTGTAATCGCTTACAAAAAATATCAAAATTGATAAAATTATCATATTTACCATTTTAAAATATAATGCCTAAAATATAATGAAATTATAAAAGGAGATTTTTTGGCATGAAAAAATACGAGAAGCCTTATTTACAATCTAACGAAATATCTTTAGATGATATAATTTTGTTATCAAAAAGTAGTGAAGTCAACATTATTGGTGGAAATGGAATAGATGTTGATGAGATTTTTGGAGATAATTAAATATGAGAAAAATAATAAAAGTATTAGTTGGTGTTAGTTTATTTGCTACTATTTTTACACCAAATATCAAAATTGAAAATACAACAAATTCTTCTTTAATAGAATATGCATCTGACAATTTTAATAAAGGGAAAGTTGATATTAAACGTTTA
Organism: Firmicutes bacterium CAG:449; assembly: GCA_000432895.1. GTDB lineage: Bacteria > Bacillota_I > Bacilli_A > RFN20 > CAG-449 > CAG-449. The sequence continues at coordinate 5,936 of FR889418.1, forward strand.
GAAAATGTTTCTAATGATACATCATATGCTGTAGGCTCAACTATGTATGTTCAAATGGGAGAAAATGAAACATCAAAATTTTTAAGATTTGCAACACCTATTAAAGGAAATCCTGATAAAGTAGAATATATTAGAAAATATGATAAAGATGGAACCACAGATCAAAAAAGTAAAGATGTAAGTATTTTATATTTAGGAATTCAAAGTGGAGAAACAACCTATTATTATGATGAGAAGGGGTTAACTGATGCAAAACCAGAAACAATAGAATACTATTGGGCATGTTACACAATTGAATTTAGAGGCGAAAAAATAATTAATGATTATTTAACTAAAGATTTTACTTTAGAATTAAAAGTTAATGATAATAAGGTTGAATTATCTAGAACTAGTTGTTTATATGCAAATCAATCTTTAATTAGTTTAAAAAATGATGATGACTTTAATGTATTTGTTGATAAATCAAAAAAATACGATTTTGCAGGAAAAACAATTTCTTTAGACTATGAAAGAAGTGTAGATGTTACTGAAGTTTTATATCCTGATTCAAGTTTAAGATTTAATGGAACTTTTGATGGAAAAGGAAATAAATTAAAGTTAAATCTTGAAAAAGCAAATACTGTTGCATTATTTGGATATGTAGGTAATGAAGGTACTGTTAAAAATTTAACAACAACTGGAACAGTTAAAGCTACTGATACAAGTGTTAATAGTGATGTAGCAGGAATTGCTTCAATTAATTATGGAACAATTGATACTTGTACAAATGAAGCAAAAATTGATGTACAAGGAAAAGGTTACGGTGGAGGAATCGTCTCTCAAAACACTGGAGGAGCAAAAATAATTAATTGTACAAATAATGGTGATATTGGAAAATATAATGAAACAGGATTAACTGAAGGTGGCTATATGTTAGGTGGAATAGCTGGTAGAAGTAACCAAGATTCGTTAATTGAAAATTGCAAAAACTATGGTGAAATTAAAGGTGGTGCAGGTGCTGGCGCTACTGGTGGAGTAGGTGGAATAGTTGGAGTTATTGCTGGAGCTACTATAAAAGGATGTCTTAATGGTAAAGAAGATACTGCAATTGAACTTGTATCTTCGAAAGGAAATTTAGGTGGAATAGTAGGTTCTATTCAAGCGAATTCATCTACAATTGAAAATTGCACAAATTATATGAAAATAAGTGCTGAAGCAGGTTATGTAGGTGGAATAATAGGATGCAGTTTAAAGTGGACATCTATTGCAATAACTGGATGTGAGAATAGAGGAAGTGTTGAATCTAATGCTCGATATTTAGGTGGAATAATTGGAAATGCATATTGCAAAGTTGGTTCAACAAAGAAAGATGATATATTAATAACTAATTGCATTAACTTTAAAAATGTTATTTGTAAAAATGAAACTCTTGATTCATTTTACTTAGGTGGAATAGCTGGCAGTATTGCTAATACTACTATTTCTAGTTCATGTGTAGAAGAACATGTAGAAATGACTTATGGAAAAACAACTAAATTGATTACTGAATTTTCTATGAGATATAGTGGATCTACTAAACCTCTTGCTTATATTATTGCTGGAAAAGCAACAACCCAAGCAAAAGGTGACAATGTTATTGATAATAAATCTGGAATTTGCGATGCTAATGGAACGTTCTTAAGAACATCTGGAAAAGGAAATTAATTTATCATAATGGATAAATATATCATTATGAACATTTACTGAATTAATAACTTTATTTAAATTAATTAGTATTAATAAGGAGAAGTATATGAAAAAATTACGTTTAGCAGTATATGGTATTGATCATAACCATTGTGCTGCGAAAGTATCAGAATTAAAATCTATGCCAGATTTATTTGAAATTTGTGGAGTATATTGTGAATCTAAAGAAGCGTTTAATCGTAGGGGAAAAGAAAAATGCTATGAGGATTTAAAATTTATGAGTGAAGATGAATTATTTTCACTTAAAGATTTAGATTTTATTCTTGTTGAACCAGCAGTACCTAATTTAGTTAAATTTGCTAAAGTATGTATTGATAAAGGTTATCATATTCATTTAGATAAACCAGCAGGTGTTAATTTAAAAGAATTTGAAGAATTATTAAATGAAGCTAAAAATAAAAATTTAATTATTCAAATGGGATATATGTATCGTTATAATAAAGCGATTAGATATGTATTAGATAATGTTAAGCAAGGTAAACTTGGAAATATAATTTCTGTTGATTGTCAAATGTCAACTGGTTTAGATAGTAATTTTAAGAAGAATTTTTTAATGTCATATGGGGTTAAATCACCCGCTATGTATATTTATGGGGTACATTTAATTGATTTAATTGTTACTGTAATGGGAAAGCCTACAAGAGTTATTCCATTAAATAAAAAGACAATGATTGGTGATTTAGATTTTGAAGATAGTGGATTTGCTATTTTAGAATATCCTAATGCTGTTTGTACTGTAAGAGTTAATGCTTCTGAAGTTAATGGATGGGAAAGAAGAGAATTTGTTGTGTGTGGTGAAAAAGGCACTATTCAAGTTAAGCCTATTGAAAATCCAACACAAATTATTGAATGTTATAAAAATGAGGCAAAATCTTGGTCTTCATGTGGACATGAAGTTGGGTTAACACCTCAAGATTACCGTTATAAAGATCAATTTGTTCATTTATCAAAAATGATTCAAAAAATAGAGAGTAATCCTTATTCATATGAACATGAATATTTAGTTCATAAATTAACTCTTGAGGCATGTGGGTATAGATTTGATGAGTAAGAAAGTATGGACTCCAATCCTTCTTTCTCTTCTTGTAATGGCGATATGGGGAAGTTTATTTCCTTTTGTTCAATGGGGGTTTAAAGAATTCCAATTAAGAACATCAGATGTTTCTCCTCTTGGAGCGGCGGCTGATTCT
>FR889418.1:8863-19694 GCA_000432895.1 Firmicutes bacterium CAG:449
GCTGATTCTTTGTTGTATGCTGGTATTAGATTTTTTATTTCAGGATTAATTATCTCTATTATTAGTTTTATAAAAAAAGAGAACGTTTATTTTAAGAAGAATAATAAAGCGATTTTAGGAGTGGTATTAGTAGGTTTATTTGCGGTTTTAGCTCATTATGCTTGTACGTATTTAGGACTTTTAACTGTTTCTAGTACGAATACAGCTTTATTAAAACAGAGTGGAGCTTTGATATTTGTTTGCTTCTCATTTATCTTTGTTAAAGATGATAAGTTTTCTATCTTTAAAGTTTTAGGAGCAATTGTTGGTATTGGAGCAATATGTTTTATTAATTATGAGCCATCGAGTATGAAATTTGATTTTACTTTAGGTTCTTTGTTTGTAATTATTGCAAGTTTATGTACAGTTATTTCCAATATTTTTTATAAGAAATTTTTGACTAATGCTCCAAGTTTTGCAGTTACTGGTTTTTCTCAACTTATTGGGGGAATCTTCTTACTTATTATAGGTTTATCAATGGGTGGAAGAATCAGTCACATTTCACCTCTTGGTGTGGTAATATTTGTTTATACAGTCGTAGCAACTATTGTTAGCTATTGGCTATGGTATAAAATAGCTAAAGATTATGAATTATCAAAATTATATATTATTAAGATGAGTGAACCATTATTTGCTGCGTTAGTGAGTTATTTAATTAAACCATTAAATGCAACAATTTCTTATAAGCATGCAATAGCTTTTGAATTAGTGGCAATTGCAATTGTCTTATCAAATGTTAAGTTAAAGAAAAAGGAGGATAGTTATGAAAGCGATGCTTGTGGAAAATCAACAACTAACTTATAAAGATGTTGAGGATCCTATTTTACTTGAGGATAGTATTATTGTTAAAATTCACGCAGTGAGTTTGAATCGAGCGGATTTACTTCAAAGAGATGGTAAATATCCTTCTCCTAAAGGTTGGCCAAGTTGGATGGGACTTGAACTTGCTGGTGAAATTATTGAAATGGGTGAAGAGGCTCAAAAGAATAGTTCATTTAAAGTTGGTGATAAGGTTTGTGCTTTAGTTGGTGGAGGAGCGTATGCAGAAAAAATTGCTATTCCTTATCAACTTGTAATGCCTATACCAGAAGGTTTAACTTATGAAGAAGCTTCTTCTTTACCAGAAGCATATGCGACAAGCTATTTAAATTTGGTTTATGAAGGTCATTTACAAAAAGGACAATATGTTTATATTGCAGCAGGTGCCAGTGGGCTTGCAAGTTGTGCAATACCTTTAGCTAAGGCGTTAGGCGCACATGTTGTAACTAGTGTAATGAATTCAGAAGTTGAAAAGAAAATTTCACATCTTCCAGTTGATTATGTTATTAATCAAGAAAAGGAAAGCATTCCTGAGGCTTTTGAAAAATTCGAAAAAGAAGGGCATCCAATTAATTTATGTATGGATTGTTTATCGGGTAGTGATCTTGGTAAAGCAATGCCTTTTATGGCAAGAGGTGGATATTGGGTAGTTATTTCTACTCTCGCAGGAATTGAAACACAAGTAATGTTAAGACCATTATTAACTAAAGGTTTACATTTGGTAGGATCAATGTTACGTAATAGAACTAATGATGAAAAATCAATTATTTTATCTGATTTAGTTAGAGATATATGGCCATATTTTACTAAGGGAATGATTAAACCATCTATTTATAAAGTTTTAAATATTACTGAAGCAGAAGAAGCTCATCAAATATTGTTAAGAAACGAAAATGTTGGTAAAGTTGTATTAAAGGTTTGTTAAGATGAATAAGAAGTTATTTTTAGTATTATTAACTTGTGGATTATTATCTTCATGTGGAGATAATGTTCGTACACTTGGAGTAGAACATAATATTAATATTGAAGAAATTGAAAATGGCCATATTGAAGTTTCTTTAAATCAAAAAAGTGTAACTAAAGCAAGAACAGGTGATAGATTATATATTGTTTGTTATGCTGATTTGGGATATGAATTATCAGAAGCTTATGTTGATGGAAGTAAGTTAACTTCGATTAGTTTTAATATGCCTGATAAGGATATAAATGTTTCTTGTAAACTTCAAGAAATTATTTCTAATATTTATGTTGATAGTAATATAGTTGGTGGGACGGTTGAAGTTGATAAAACAAGAGCTAGATATGGTGAAACAGTTAATATTACTGTAACTCCTGATTCTTCTCATTATGGAGTTAATAGAGCTTTACTAGCTAATAATTCAGAAATTTATCGGGGACAAATTAATAAAAAAACTATTATTCCTTTTACTATGCCTCATACTGATGTAAAAGTTTCTATGACTTTTAAAGAATTAAATAAAGGTTCTTTGTTTGGTGATTATAATGCTGAAAAAAGAATGATTAATGGTAATAGTTGGAATTTATCTAATGAAGAAAATGAAATCTTAGTTAATGGTATTGGTAATGGTGATGGTGCCTCTACTAGAGATGGAAATATCACTTATTATCAAGCGTATAGTAATTATTTCTTCTTTAAGACAACTATTCAAGTAACAAATCTTAATACTACGACAACATATCATAATCGTTTTGGTATTTTTATTGGTGATAGTGATAGATTAATTACTTTAGGTTATTATTTAGCTAAATATACTAATGATAATAATTTCTATACTTCTAGAAAGTATGGTGCATATCTTGATTATGGATCTAGTTCTAGAAATGCTAATGCAGGATTTTCTTTACTTGCTAATAGTGGAGTTCAAGATGGAAAAGAAATTCCTACTTCAGGAGATTGCTTAGTTTCTTTATGTGGTAAAAAAGAAATGAGCAAAGAAAGTGTTTATAGTTTATTTTATCATGTAGGAATGTTTTATAATGGTAAAGATTTATATGTTTTTATGGATAGCGATTATCAAGAAAAAGAAAATCTTATTTTAGCTACTATTATTAAAGATGTTGATACAAAATATTTTGCTCAAGAAAATGGTTTTACTAATTTTGGTCTTTATGTTGATAGTGCTAGTACAATTTCTTGTAAGTATACAAACTATGAATATTTAACTAATCAAAAAGAAATTGAGGATAAATATTTAAATAAATTAAATGGTGGAAGTATGTTAGGTGATATCTCTACTAGTAAACTTGCTATTTCTAATAAATGGGACTATGCAAAAGATGATAATAGTTCTGAGCGTTTAACATCTATTAGTTTATCTGGTAATGGTGATGGTGCAAGTAGTAGAGATCAAGGTTTAACATATTTTAGACAAGAAGAAAAAGATTATTTCTATATTGAAACTACTATTCAAATAAGTGAATTAATTGTAAATCAAACATATCATAATCGAATTGGTATGTTTATTGGTGATAACAATAAATTAATGTTCTTTGGTTTTTATATTTCTAAATATAAAGCTAATGAAAATGTTTATTTAGGTAGAAAATATGGAGCATATTCTTCTTATGGAGGAGGTAATAGAAAAGCTATTACTGGATTTTCTTTATTAGCTAGTGCAGGAAGTAAAGATAATTTAACTATTCCAAATACTGGTGATTGTGGAATTAGTCAAGGTGGAAAAGGTGAATTGTCAATTGAAGAAATTAAATCACTTTATTTCCATATTGGTATTTTATATAACAATAAAACTTTATCTATTTATTTTGATAGTACTTTTGAAAAAACTCCTTCATTAAAATTAGCGACAGTAATTGAAAATGTAAGTGATGATTATTTTGCTAATAATAATGGTTTAACTAATGCTGGATTAGTTGTTGATGGAAGCTCAAATATTAGTTTGAATTTTACAAATTATAATTATTTAACAGATAAGAATGCAATTAATAATAGAGTAGGAGGTGTTCAATAATGAAAAAATATTTACCAATTTTACTAGCACTTACTACTTGTTTAACTGGCTGTAATAGTTTGCAAAATCAATTATCATTTGTTTATTTTGATAAAAGAAATGAATTTGATACTTCTTTATTTTATGGTAATGTTCAAACTATGAAAGGGGCTGATCCATCTCTTATTTGGGTTGATAGAAATCAAGATCCTGTTGAAGGTGGATATTATTATGCTTATATTACCGCTAATAGTACAATTAATGCATGGCGTACTAAAGACATGACTAATTGGCAAAATTTAGGTGCGGTATTTAGACCTAATTTAGACGATTTCTGGGGTGATAATAATTTCTGGGCTCCTGCAGTTATATATGATCAAGAAGAAAAACTATATTATATGTACTATAGTGGACAATGGAAGAAGTATGATAGTCAATTTAAATCTCATTATATTTCAGTAGCAAAATCTTCTTCACCAGCTGGTCCATTTACTGAAGTGGTAAGTAATGATGAACCTTGCATTAATTTTAATAAGATGCCTAAGGATCATCCTTTATATGAATTTCATAGTGGTGATCAATTTGAAAATGGTTATTTTGCTTCAATTGATGCTGAACCTTTTATTGATCCAGTAGATAATCAATTATATTTATTACTTACTCATGATATTGGAGCGGGTTATACATCTTCACAAACTTATATTATGAAGATGAATTCTTATGTTGATCCTGATTATTCTTCAATTAAGTGGATTTCACAAACTGGGGTTACCTCTATTGGAGGAAGTGAAACTATTGATGAAGGTAAAGTTAATGAAGGTCCTTATATGTTCTATAATAATGGATATTATTATTTAACTTATTCAGTTAATACATATAATGAACCTAGTTATCAAGTTAGACAAGCCATTTCAACTTCTCCAACTGGACCATTTAGAAAAATTCCAGTCGATAAAGGTGGAGTAATTATTACTACCGATGGATTAGGAACTTATACTAATTCCAGTGGGCATCATTCATTTATTAAAGTGGGAGATGAATTATTTATTTCTTACCATACTTTCTTAAATGATTCTGATATTTCTGAAGCAAGAAAAATTAGATTTGATCGGGTTAGTTTTGTTGTTAATGAAGATGGATTACCTTTAATTTATGCAAATGGACCAACAGTTACTTTACAACCTTTACCAAGTGCAGTAAGTGGATATAAAAATATTGCTCCATCAGCACATATTGAAGCTAGTAATGTTCATGAAAATAGTGATATTTATTGGTTAAATGATGGTACTTTAAAAATTCACGATAATTCAATAGTTGATGAATGTGAATTCAATAATGGGAAATCAGTGATTAGTTTAACTTTTGATGATTATCAAACTATTAAAGCGATAATGGTTTATAATAGTAATGATTTTTATAAGACATTTAAAGAAATTGATAATATTCGTTTATATCTTAAAAAAGATGGTATTGAAACTGTTTCTGATACAGGAGTTATTCCTTTTAATTACCATGAATATAGTCTTATTGATCAAGATTATAAAACAGTTTTTGCAGGAGCTTCTTCAACAATTGAATTTAATGATTTAGAAGTTAATAAAATTGAAATTACTGTTTCTAAATCTTATGGAGAAAGTATTTTAGGAATTAGTGAAATTCAAGTTTTAGGAAAGGAGAATGCATAATGAAAAATAAATTATGGTTATTTATTCCTTTATTAGTTAGTTGTGGAAGTTATCCTAGTGTAAGTTTTGATTCATTTACTTATTCTAATGAAGATAAAATTTCTGAAAACATTTATGATTTTAAAAATGCAGATAATGTTTTATTAGATGGAATTAAAGAGGATGTTTATAGTGATGAAGTGTTTAGACTCTATCATAATAATGATGATTCTTTAGCTTGTTATGTCTCTTCTTATTTCTATTTTGGTGAAGAAGGTGTTCATACTTTCTTATCAGTTAAAGATGATATTATTAACTTTAATTCTAAAAGAGCGGTTTATTATAATTCTAGTATTGAAATGTTTTTAACTGATATTAATAAAACATCAATTGATTCTCATTCTGTTCAATATCGAATTTCCGCAGGAGGAACATTTTCTAAATTAGTTGGTATTAAATCTAAGTCTAGTTGGACAGCATCTTATTTTGAAGGAGATTTTGCTGTTAAAGTAAAGGGTGAATTATTTACTAAAGGGGCAGATGGATTTGATGTTGAAGTATTTATTCCTTGGAAAGAATTAGGATTTTCTTCTTTAGATCAAGTGGAAGGTTTATCTTTTTATCTAGCATACAATAGAGTTCATACTACTTCAAAAGACGAAAATTTAAAGATGCGTAACAGAACAACAAAATTATTATCTTATCAAGCTACACCTGCAACATGGGTACCAATCAAAAAAAGTGATAATACTGTTAAAAATGTGACTCCAGAAGGAATTAATTTTGGAAGTAGTAATAATTATAGTTCAACATATGGATTTGATTTTTCTAAAGATGAGAATAAAGAAGTTAAATTAAATTCTTATAGTAGTGCTTCTTATGCATTTGTAAAAGATTTTTATGATAATAATTATTATTTTGAAACTTATATTGATAGTTTGGGAGGAAGTAATTCACCAAAAATAGGTATCTTTACTTTCTATATGGGAAATAGAATTGTTTTATATATCAAGAAAAATGATAAGAATCGTTGTGGAGTGGTACAAAGAAATTTAAGTAATTCTAATTGGAATTGGAATATTGTAGAAAATGATCCATATTCACCTTGTACAAATGAAAGTTTTAAAAATGATAGTGAAGATTATTCTTCAGGTGTAAAACTTGCAATGTATAGAAATAAAGATGTTTTATGTTTCTTTGTTAATGATGAATTATATTTTTCCACTCAAGAGTTTAATTTAGGTGAAAAAACTTTTACACCAAAAGCAATATTTAAAGCACATGATATACAATCAGTGGAAGGTTTTTATGAATCAAATTATATTGGTTTATATTCAAATTATGCGACAGCAAGATTTACAAATTATCAAGTATTAAAGGGCGAGCAAGCTAATAATAAAGTGTTAGAATTAGGAGGAATTTTATGAAAAAAAGACATTCAATTGGTACATTAATATCTTTAATAGCACTTACGACCATGGTAGGATGTGGAAATTCATCAAGAGGAGAAGATATTACTTTTGATGAAAATGGAAACTTAGTTGCTTCTAGTGGAACCACTATTCATGTTTGGGGATATTGTGATGGTGAAGAAGAATCTAGAATGCAAACATTAATTAATGCATTTAATGATAAATATAGGGATTATAATATTTCAGCTCGTTTTACTCCTTATGCTTCAAGTGGCTGGGAACAAAAAATGAAGGCCACTTTATCAAATCAAACTGGGCCTGATGTATTCTTAACTGCAGATCAATATTATAAACAATGGGTTACACTTGGTTATATGGAAAATCTTGATCCATATATTAAAAGTCCATATAAAGATTTAAATATGGAAAATGAACTTTCAAATATGTTTGAAGGTGGTGTGGGAAGATATTTATATGATGCTGATACGGCAACTAGTACAAGTGAAAATGCTCATTATTATGGTTTACCTAAAGGTACAGGATCTACGGCAATTTTCTATAATAAAACTTATATGAAAAACGCAAATATTACTTGTATTTCTGTTGATGAAAAAGATTTAGAAGAAAAAGGCTATCCAAATAAAGCTTATTTTAATAAAGATGGTAAATGGTATTTTAATAATCGTATTGCTATGAACTGGGAAGAATGTGCATCTTTAGCAAAAGTCCTTCAAAATAATCCATTAAATAGAGGTGAAAATGGTAATGGTGTTAAATATGGATTTTTCACTTCTTGGTGGTTTAATTACGCTAAAAGTGTAGGTGGAGATTGTATTGAATATCTTCCTAGTGATGATAGTCAATATGAAGGTGGTTATTATACTTTCTCTTTAGCGGATCAAACTGTAAATTATAAAGCAAAAGATACTATTGAAGTTAATGGTCATCAATATGAAAAAGGTCAAATTATTTCTTACGAAGATAAATTTTTCTTAGATGATATTTTGGCTAATAAATGTGATGTTTTACCTTCTCAAAGATATGCATTCTCTGAATATATGTCTTTATCTGGTAAACTTGAATCTAATCATTATTATGCTGCTGAAGTTGGTGTAACTGATAAGTTCTATCAAATTATTCCTTATAAATTAAATAATGGTGGAGTTAATGGTTATAATCGTAATAATGAAATCATGAAAAACGAAGTTACTACTTTTACTCCTTCTGAAAATGAAAAGTATGGTGATATAGTTACTATTTATAATAAAGGTATTTCTCCTAATCCAAGTACTATTTCTACTGAAGGAGCAATTGGGTATTTTATTAATGGTAAAACTGCAATGACAGTTTCTATTAGAGCGGATGTTGCTTCATGTAGAGAAATTGATGCGTACGATTGGGATGTTGCACCAATGCTTGTTTATAAAGAATATGATGAAAATAATAATTTAATTGTTTCTGGTAATAAGGGAGCCCATTCTGGATCTAATGCATGGTGTGTTTGGAGTAAATCAAAAATTAAAAACGCTTCTGCTTTATTTGTTAAATTTGCAACTACTAATGAAGGACAAAAAATTCTTGCTGATGCTGGTACAATTATTCCAAATCAAAAAGATATTGCTGATGAATTTATTAAAAAAGATGTAGAAGCTGGCTTAAAACCTCAAAATTTACAATGCTTTGTTGAAGGAGCGGAATATCAAACTCCTGGAGATTGGTGGTATTTAAAAGACGGAGATTGGATTGATGGTGAAGGAAGATGGGCTAACTATCTTAACCAAACTGTAAGAAATTATAATGCAACTTTAGAAAAATTCTATGCTACTAATGACTATAAAGGAACATTTGAACTCTTAAAAGAATATACAAAATCAAGGAGATAATATGACTTCATTATCAAGAAAAACTAAAATTAAAAATGAAGTAAATGGAACTCTTTTTACTGCAGCACCTGTTATTGGAATTATTATATTTACTTTTATTCCTTTGATTATGGCGGTAATGATGTCATTTATGAAAATGGATTCCATGAATTTTGAAAATGCTTCTTTCTTCGATTTTAGTGAATTATTTACTAACTATAAAAAAGTTTTTACTGATCCATATTTTTGGAAAGCTTTTAAAAATAATGCAATTTTATTTTTAGAATTACCTATTTCTATTATTATTTCTGTGGTAATTGCTGAACTTTTATCAAAAAAAGTGAGATTTACTAAAGCATTTAAAGTTTTGCTTTTTATTCCTTATGTATGTTCGGTAACTGCGACAACGTTTATGTGGAACTGGTTACTTGATGGTAATTATGGCCTAGTTAATAAAATATTAGGAATCGATATTCAATGGTTTGCTAATGAAAAGTATTTTGTTTGGGCAATTCTTATTATGGGGTTATGGTCAACTTCAGGCTATCGAATTTTGTTATTTACCGCGGCTATAACTAATGTTAATAATTCTTTAAAAGAAGCTGCAAAAATAGATGGAGCAAGTCCAATTAAAGTTTTCTTTAATGTCACTATTCCAAGTATTACTCCAACTATCTTCTATGTTCTAGTAATGGGAATGATTGGTATTTTCCAAGAGTTTACTCGAATACAAGTTATTAATAATACTGGTAATAAATGTATGACGGTTGTTTTCTATATTTATAATGCAGCGTTTGCTGGCACTCCAGATATGGGTGTAGCATGTGCAGCAAGTATGATTTTAGCAATTTTAATTTTTATTTTAACAAAGTTGAATTTTACATTCTCAAAAAAGTGGGTGAATTACGATGTCTAGTAGACTTGATAGAAGAATGCACGCTCAAAAAAAGATGCGTAAAAGTGCTTATTCAATTATGAATAAGGTATTAGTATATGTTGGTTTAATTATTGCTACTTTATTTGTTTTATTTCCTTTTGCAATTATTTTAGTTACTTCTTTTAAAACTCAAGCTGATGCAATGGATATGACTTTTACTTTGATTGGTCGAAATGATGGTTTTTCTTTACAAGGTTATCAAACAGTTTTTGAATATAAAGATAGTAATGGTGTTCCTTTGATCTTTACAGGTTTACTTAATACTTTACTTGTTTCAGTTGTACCAACTATTTCTTCACTATTTTTATCAGCTTTAGCGGCTTTTGCTTTTGCTAAAATCAAATTTAAAGCTAGTAAAGTTTTCTTTGATATTTTGATTTTTACAATGATGATTCCAGGAACTATTTTAATTATTCCTCATTATATGATGTATGAATGGTTAGGTTGGATTAATACATACGCTCCACTTATTGTTCCTACTTTATGGGGAGGAGCGACAACAATCTTTTTCTTAAGACAATTTATGTATGGTATCCCTGATTCACTTATTGAAGCGGCTAAGTTAGATGGTTTATCTTATTTTGGAATATTTATTAAAATTATTACTCCTTTAATTGTTCCAGCTTTACTTGCTCAAGGATTATTAGGTTTTATTACTAGATATAATAATTATCTCGGACCAATGTTATATTTGCAAGATCGTGATATGTTTACTTTACAACTTGTTGTAGCAAACTTTAATAGTTATGCAAGAACTAATAAACCAGCAATTATGGCAATGAGTATGTTAACAATTACCCCAATATTAATTATTTATGCAATCTTTCAAAATTATTTTGTTGAAGGTATATCTACTTCAGGAATGAAGTTATAAAGGAGAAAAAAGATGTCAGATTTAAAATTTGTTAATATTAATAAAATTTATGATAATAATGTACAAGCAGTATTTGACTTTAATTTAGAAATTAAAGATAAAGAATTTATTGTCTTTGTTGGTCCTTCTGGATGTGGTAAATCTACAACTTTAAGAATGGTCTCTGGACTGGAAGAAATTTCTTCAGGTGAATTATATATTGATGGTAAATTAGTTAATAATGTTGAACCAAAAGATCGTGATATTGCTATGGTT
>FR889419.1 GCA_000432895.1 Firmicutes bacterium CAG:449
GATTCACTTGTGATGCAAAGTGAAGCACGCTTTATCCTGTTCACGAAAATGATATATTTTAAGCGTTTTTGATGCTCAAATTTAAGTTTTTCCCTAGTTTATTCATCATCTCAATTTTGTAGTTTAAAAGAGAATGTTAATACCTATTTAAAGTAATCATTGCGTTAGTATGACCAAGAATTTCTGCTAGTGTTTTAACATCCATTCCAAGTTCAATTGCGTTAGTTGCAAATGTATGTCTTAATGAATGGAAGTTTCTATATGGAACATTTACTTTCTTTAAAATGAATTTGAATGTTCTTTGATATGATCTATTACCAACCATTCCTGAATTCCTAGTTGTAATAACATACTTTGAATTACTTTCTTTTTTTATTATCTTCAATAACTTAACAAGCTGATTAGGTAAAGGTATTACACGATTTGATTTCTTAGTTTTAGGTTTATCTACTATGATTTGTGTTTTACCATCTACTTTAGCTGAATATGATGTTTTATTAATTGTAAGTAAATTAGAATTAAAGTTAATATCTTCCCATGTTAATGCAAGTAATTCTCCAAGTCTAATTCCAGTGTATAAACAAATAACTATACCAATATAATTCCTTTTCTTATGATTCAAACAAAATGATTCTATAACTTGTTGTTCTTTCTTTGTAAACACTGATATTTCTTTTTCTTCACTACTAGGCATTTTCAAATTAGAACAATATTCCTTATCTACAAATTCTAAAGTGATGGCTAGTTTTAATGCTTGTTTTAATACAGACACAATTCCTTTTATTGTGTTAGTAGAATAATTACCATCAATCTTCTGTAATAAAAAATCTTGCAATACATTAGGTTTTAATTCTTCTAATTCATACTCACCTAGATCTTTTATTAAATGTAGTTCACAAATACTCTTATATCGATTATAAGTTCTAATCTTAATCGTATGTTTCATATACCTTTCTAACCATAATTCTAATAATTCTTTTAACTTCATTTTTTTCATCTCCTTTCTTTTGTTCTTCAATAGTTACGGACATTTGAACTCCTAAATTACCACCATTTTTGAAAAATAATTAAAAATAATTTATCCTTCTAATAGTAATGGACATTAATAGCCCATAGTGTCTGGGTCAAATTTAAAATTTCTTATATTTTTTTGTCCCTCTAATAGTACTGGAAACTTACATATGCTTTTGTGTACCCTTTTGATAAAATTACTCTAATGGTACTGGAAAGTTATAAGCACTTTTATGGACCTATTTATAAAAATTTATCAAGAAAATTTTATGTCCATTCAATAGTACTGGAGATTTCAACATCTTTTTGATGGGGACAAAATGAAAAAATTTAATTTTTTATATAAAATGCAAAAAAAACTTAATTAACCGCAATAGTTTATAAGGTGTTTTTAATTATATATTAGTTATATGTGCTTATGAAAAAAAGACCGCCTATTAATGTAATAGGTGGTCTAATTATATTTGATGGTATTATTTTATCATTTTTTTGAGAAAAAGCAATTTATATGAGGTACAAAAACGATATAATATTGGGCTTTTTATAAACATTTAAAGACACCTATTACATTAATAGCAGTACATTTCTGCAACATAGAAGTACATTTATTTGGTCTAGTAGAAATGGAGTTTCTATGCGTTACTTAGGAAATAAAACGAGAATGTTAGAAAATATTAATTCGGTAATATTAGACAATAACATTACTGAAGGTATTTTTTGCGATTTATTTGCGGGTTCTGGTTCTGTTGGAGATTATTTTAAGGAAAGATTTCAAATCATTTCAAATGATTATTTACACTCATTAAGTATTGTAAATAAAGCAAAATTAGAAAATAAAGATATTCCATCATTTAAGGACTTTATTAAAAAATATGGTGTTGATCCTTTTACCTACTTCAATAATAAAATTTATATTTCTGATTCACAATTCTTTATTACTAATAACTATTCTCCAAAAGGCAATCGTCAATTCTTCACAGAAAAGAATGCAACTAAAATTGATGGCATCAGAATTGAAATCGAAAAATTATATAAAGATTTTATCATAGATTTAAAAGAAAGAAATTTCTTAATTGCTTCATTGATAGAAAGTGTTATGGGAGTTTCTAATACTACAGGTACATATGAAGCATACTTAAAAAATTGGGATAATCGAGCTTTAAAAGAATTTGAATTGCAACCAATTAATATTCGAAAAGCAAACAAAATATTTAATAATACAATATACAATAAAGATAGCAATGAATTATTAAGAAAGATTAATGGCGATGTTCTATATATCGATCCTCCATATACAGTAACTGATTATAACTCTGCTTACCATGTATTAGAAAGTATTTCTAAATACGATTATCCTACTATTGGTGGTATAACTGGTAGAAGAAAAGAAATTACAAAGAAATCAAAATACACAAAAAAGAAACAGGCATTAATCAATTTTGAAGATTTATTTAGACAAGCAAATTTTAATCATATACTTGTAAGTTATAGTACTCAAGGTTTAGTATCAGTTGATGAATTAGTAGAATTAGCTAAAAAATTTGCAATAAATAACGAAGTAAAAGTATATGAATTTCCATTTAGAGAATATAAAAATATTAGATCTAGTCAAAAAGGCGATGATTTAAAAGAAATTATACTTTATTTCAAAAAGAATTTAGAAATAATAAAATCACCTTTAAATTATACAGGCAGTAAATACTCTATTTTAAATGAAATTACAAAAGTTCTTCCAAAACATATTTCTACTTTCATAGATATTATGGGTGGAGCTTTTAATGTTGGTGTTAATGTAGTTGCGGAAAAAGTAATTTATAACGAGTTTTTACCTCACACCTTCAATATAATTAAAACATTATTAAATGAAGATAGCTGTTATATCATCAATAAAGTTGAAACTATTATTAATGATTTTAAACTTGAAAAATCTAATAAAGAAAATTATATACTATTAAGAAACGATTACAATAATACAAAAGATATTTATAAATTGTTTGTACTTCATATGTATTGTTTTCAAAATCAAATGAGGTTCAATGGAAAATTAGAATTTAATTCTCCGGTTGGTAATTGTTCTTATAATTCCACTTTAACAGAAAGAATTCAAAAGTTTATTCCTAGAACAATCAATTATGAATTATTTAATTTGTCTTATAAAGATTTAGATATTACTCATCTTGATAAAGATTCTGTATTCTACTTTGATCCACCTTACTTTATAACAAATGCAACTTATAATGATGGCAAACGTGGATTTATAGGTTGGAACGCAGACGAAGAAACAAAACTTTTAGAATATATTACATTCTTACATGAAAATGGATTTAAATTCATTTTATCTAATGTCATTTACCATAACGAAAATACAAACTATATTTTAGCTGAATGGGTTAATACACATAAATTCAATGTGGTAAACATCGATAATGTAGGTGCAAAAAACACTAGAGATGAAGTAATAATCACTAACTATGATTGGAGGGATGAATAATGCCTCAAATACTAGTAATTCAAGAATCATTTTATAAAGCATTAAACAAAGAGAAAAATCTTGAAATTCTTAATTCTTTGGGGGTTTCTTCGGCACATGAGTTCTTCACAAAAGTTATTGAAAAGTTAAATGAAGAATTTGCTTTCTTAGAAATTGAAGCATACAGATTCGCTTTAACTCCAGAAGATAAAAAAGGATTGCATCAATATAGCGGTTTTATTGATGGAGATAATCTTCATTACGAAAAAATCATCATCTTCTTTACACCTATTGATTCTAAACTAGGAGATGTAATTATTGAACAAAGTCTTATGCCAACTATTTGCTCACAAATGGAAGAAAATATAACATTTTTACTAGATGAAAAATATAAAAAAATAGCATTATTGACTTCTAAAATTAATTCAACTAACAAAGTTGACATTGATTACAATAAAATGCAAATGGATGTTAATAGTTTAAACACACTAAACTTTGATGTTATTCCCTTTTTCTCTATTACGAATCTTTCTACTGATACGAAGTTTAACACTTTAACAGAGTACATGGAAATGTCTGATTTTTTACAAAAGAAATCACAAGCAAATTCTCAAATTAAATATTTAAGTTTAGAAAAGAACACATTATACGGGAATTGTGATTTGGTTCAACTAGAAGGTCAATTTATTAAATCATTTTGTTTTAGATATTTAACAGCCATATTTGCTGGTGGAAATGATTTTAAATATGATATTTCAAGAATAACAAGTAGACTAACAAGATTAGACAACCAATTTAATAATTTAAACAAATTTATTGAATTTGCAAATGATAATTTAATTAAACAAGGATTTATTACTGGTCCTATCGATAATGACATTATTGAAAGCGACGATGACTTAGAAGATATTAATGATATTCATCGCAAACCAGAACGAGGAATTGATAGTACTGGTAGGAAAAGATTTAAAACTAACAAAAAAATTAGAGATAGCGTTCTTGCAAAAGCCAATTACTTATGTGATTGTAACGATTCAAAACACTTCTACTTTGAATCAGTTGAATTAGATAACTATGTAGAAGGACATCATATCGTTCCTATGAATAGACAACAAGAATATTATTTTGATAATTCTATTAATTTAGATATTCCAAATAATATTGTTCCTCTATGCCCTAATTGCCATAGTCAAATTCATTTGGGAAGTAGACAAGCTAGGTTAAAAATTATAAGTGAACTTTATGTTAGAAATAAAGCAAAGTTACTTTCAATTAATCCATATTTAACTCTATCAATATTAGCTTCGTATTATAATATTGGGTTAGAAAATGAAGAAGAAAAATATTGGATAAAAAAAGCAGAAAAAACTATTGAAGAAAAAATAAATTCATTAAAATAATATTTACAAATTTAGATAATCCTTTAATTCGGGTTATCTTTTTTATTAAAAAAAGAGTGCAACCATCTGTTAAGATAGTTACACTCCTGCAAGTTTGTGTTAATGCCTTAATTATTTAGTAAAAATAAATTGTATATCATTTACCTCTGTGATTAACAATTCAATTTCATATTTGTTACAATAACCTTTTAATAATAAACCTTGTGCAAAACTTGAGTAAAAATCTAAATAAATTTTGAAATTATCTTTTTTAATCATTTCGCAAAATTTTTTAAAGGAAATATCTTTTCTAACATTCTTTTTGAAAAGATATATAGAAATATGCTCATAAGACTCCTTTTCATTTAAATTATCTATCTTAATAAGAATATCACAATTTTCCCTAATTTTATGCGTACCGATATTAACATCAAATTCGTAAATACCTTTATCCGCATATAAAATTAAAGCCGAATCTTTTATTCCAATTTTATTAATTACGCAATCGTGTAAACAATACTTTTCATTTATTTTTTCTATATTCATCTTTTTTACCACCTATTAAACAATTTAACAAATTCGTCCCACAATCTTTCTAATGCTTTTCTCGCTTGAGAGCCTAATTTATCTTCTCCTGGTAATGGTTTACCATCTCTACCGATTCTAATATCTATTCCATTTCCTCTCAAATGTACATGATCTGGTTTATGTGGGTCTCCTGGCCATCTTTCTCCGTAGTATCCTCCACTTTTTCTTGTCTGTGCAGCCATAACAGTAATTCCTGACAATACTCCTACTGACGTAACGGCCCCAGCTAAAGCAAGTTGTCCGACTGAACTAATTGCAATTCCTGCACCAGTTGATCCCATTCCTCCAGCAAACGCTAACGCTCCTCCAATTGTTCCAGTTGAAGATAGCATAGCAGCAATACCAGGAGCCGCAAAGTATCCTACAATGCCTCCAATTGCTCCTCCAATTAAAGCTCCTCCTAATACATCTCCTACTAGTTCCCATCCGGTGTTACCGTTATTATAGCTATTAACTCCTGCAACGGTACCACCAACGACCGCTCCTACAGCAATCAAACCTAAAATGATTAAGGTACTAATTGCAAAATGTCCACTTGGATCGTAATAGTTAACAGGATTATTAACACAATAAGCATAAAGATT
>FR889420.1:0-1378 GCA_000432895.1 Firmicutes bacterium CAG:449
GGTCCAGACAAAAATATGGATGCATTTTCTTCGTTATGTATAACTTTAGGAACAGCTGGAACTGGAGGATTTTCTATTACTAATGCTGGAATTAGTTCATATGGAATGTATTCACAATATGTTATAGCGATATTTATGTTTTTATTTGGGATAAATTTTACTAATTTCTATCTAATTGCAATAAAAAAATATAAAGATGTTTTTAAAAATGAAGAATTAAGATTATATATAATTTTAGTCTTTTTATCAACTATGATTATTTTTATTAATTTATTAATTAATTGCGCTTCTATTTATTCTCCAGAAGAAGCTTTTAGAGCTGCTTTCTTTCAAGTTTCTTCAATTATTTCAACTACTGGATATGGAACAACTGATTATGAAGTTCATTGGCCATCTCTATCAAAAAGTATCTTAGTCTTTTTGATGTTAACAGGTCCATGTGCAGGCTCAACTGGTGGAGGAGTAAAACTTCAAAGAATCAATATTTTATTTAAAAATATCATTAGAAAAATCAAAATAATGATTAGTCCTCATCGTATTGAAATTATTAAACAAGATGAACAAATTCTTGATGAAGAAACTAGTAACGATGCACTTGTTTTCTTTAGTTTATACATCTTTTTATTAATGGGATCAACTTTAATTATTTCTATTGATGGACATGATTTTGCTACAAACTTTACTGCTTCTTTAAGTTGTATAAGTAATATTGGACCAGGATTAGGAAAAGTTGGGCCTTATGGAAATTTTAAAATGTTTTCGAATTTTTCAAAATTAGTTCTCTCATTTTTAATGATTACTGGACGTCTTGAATTATTCCCAATGATTTGCTTATTTAATCCGCGTACTTGGAGAAAAAGATGAAAAATAAATTTTTAAAAAAACATTTATCAATTTTAAGTATTATTTTACTATCTTTCTTAGGAATAATATTTCTAGGTTCATTTTTATTAATGCTTCCTATTTCTCAGCAAAATGAAGGATTAACTTATATTAATGCCTTATTTTTATCAACATCAGCAGTATGTGTCACTGGTCTTTCTCCAGTTAGTGACTTAAGTAATTCATTAACTATTTTTGGAAGAATAATTTTTTCTTTATTAATTGAAGTTGGAGGACTTGGTATTGTTAGTATTGTGATGTTTATTGCAATTCTATTTGGTTTTAAAATTTCTTTTTCTCAACGTAACATTATTAAAGAATCCTTAAATCAAGATAAATTAGGTGGCATTGTTTTATTATTAAAAAGAATTGTTTTATTAGCGTTAAGTATCCAATTTATTGGCTTTATTTTGAATTTTATTGATTTATATTTTATTTTTAAATATCCATTTTTAGATGCATTAGGATTTAGTTTATTTCATGCTATTTCATCATT
>FR889420.1:1405-2773 GCA_000432895.1 Firmicutes bacterium CAG:449
AATAATGCAGGATTTGATTTATTTGGAAGCTCATCATTAATCGGTTTTTCTAATCATTATTTATTATTATTTTCTACTTGCTTAATGATTTTTTTAGGTGGGTTAGGTTTTATTGTTATATTTGATGTTACTGATAAAAAATCATTTAGAAAACTAACTTTACATTCAAAAGTAATTATCACCACGACAATTATTTTATTAATTGTTAGTTCAATTTTATATAAATTATTTTCACCTAACATTTCTTTAACTAAATGTATTTTTATGGCGTTTTCTACTAGAACTGCAGGATTTGCAATTTTTAACATGAACGAATTATCAACTGCATCTTATATTTTAACTTTGTTTTTAATGTTTATTGGCGCGGGTCCATCTTCAACAGCAGGTGGTATTAAAGTATCAACTTTATTCGCCTTAATAATTTGTTTTAAAAGTTTTGCAACTGGTAAAAATGAATGTATTGCTTTTAAAAGAAAAATCTCTCAAGAACAAATTACTAAAGCATTTGTTTTAACTACTTTTGCCTTTACATTTATTTGTATTTTAACTATTTGTATTTCTTTGAATGAAAGCTATTCTTTTCAAGAAATTTTATTTGAAGTAATTTCTGGTTTTGGTACTGTTGGTTTATCATATGGAATTACTCCTTCATTAAAGACAATCAGTAAATTAATATTATGTTTAGCAATGTATGTAGGAAGACTTGGTCCAATTACTTTTATCTCTTTATTTCAAAAAGAAAGTAAAATTTTAACAAAAGATAAAGTCGGCTATGTAGAAGAAAATATTATTATAGGTTAGGAGAATATTATGAAAAAAAGTTTTGTTGTTATTGGTTTAGGAAGATTTGGTTTAACATTACTAGAAGAATTATCAAATTATGGTAATGAAATTATTGGAATTGATAATGATTTAGACGCGGTAAATAAAGCTTCTAATA
The DNA here is from genome assembly GCA_000432895.1 of Firmicutes bacterium CAG:449. Taxonomy (GTDB): domain Bacteria; phylum Bacillota_I; class Bacilli_A; order RFN20; family CAG-449; genus CAG-449. The sequence goes on from FR889420.1 coordinate 2,346, forward strand.
TCATTGAACAAGTCTATCAAGCAGATTCCACTAGTGAAATTGCTTTAAAAAATATTGGTGTTCAAAATGTTGATCACGCAATTATTGCTTTTAGTGACAATTTAGAAGATATCATAATGAGTTATGTAACTTTAAAAGATTTGGGTATTAAAAATATTACTGTTAGATGTGACCAAGATAAATTTGTTCCAATTTTAAATAAACTTGGGATAAATGATATTATTTCACCTACAAAACTGGCCGCTAAAAATTTAGCTAGCAAACTTGTTTCACCAAATTTTATTGATTATTTTCAACTTGAAAAAGATTATTGTATTGTTGAATTACCACTTTTAGATAATTTTAAAACTATTAAATTAATTGATTTAAATGCTAGAAATCAATTTGATGTAAATATTTTAATGATAAAAAGAGACAATAAAATTGTT
>FR889420.1:2814-5395 GCA_000432895.1 Firmicutes bacterium CAG:449
ATGATGAATTAAAAGCAAATGATATATTATTTGTCTTTGGAAAAGATAATTCAATCAATAAATTATCTGCTTATTTAAGAAAAAGCTAAATAGCTGAACTATTATCAATATCAAGAATTCTAATAAAGAAAGATGTTGAATAATCAAGCATAACAATATCTTCTTTTTTCTTGGAAATTAATTCTTTATATTTATTTAAAGGTAATTTATGGCTTGATAAATCACCATGTGAAGATAAAACAATTCTTCCATAATTAATCGTGTTTGTCAAACTATCCATATAAGTAATTTTGCTACCTAAACAAACAATGTTTTTATCATCAACAATTTTATATAAGTTAATAATAGAAAGAATTTCAGAAATCTTTTTTTGTATTTCTTCTGTCGAAGTTTGCTCTAAATAATTTTTTAATAATTTATATAAATATACTTGATAACTTGGAGTAATAATTAATCTTTTTTTCTCTTCACTAGATAAACTATTAAAATATTTTATTTGACTTAAGCGATATTTTAGTTGAGGAAAAATAACATTAAAGAATTCATAAAATAAATTTTTATCACTATAATGACTTGCTTGCATCATTACTGTTTTTTTATCAATCCAATCAACAACCGGTTTTAAATTATATTCTTTAATAAATTCATCACTAAATATAGAATTTAAACCAATTATTTTGCTAACAAATGATATTCCTAAATAAAAATTATTATCTTGTAAATCTAATTTTCCTGAACGAGTTAAATCATTATAAATAGGATCTAGTTCATTAATTGTTTTTTCGTAAAATTTTAAAATTTCTTCTTTATCCATATTATCACCAAATACATTCTATTCTTTTAAATATAATTTATCTATAAAATTTAAACCTTTAATATTTATTAATTTTATCATATAATCTAAATATGAATATCTTAGTAACTTTAAATAAAAATTATTTACCATATTTAATCTCAATGTTAAAATCACTTGTTGATAATAATAATGATTATTTTGATATTTATATTTTTTCAAATGATATCAATTATAAAGATATTGATATTTATCATATTTCTAATAAACTTAAATATTTTATAATTAAAATTCCTCAAGAAGAATTTAAAGACGCTCCGATTTCAAAAAGATATCCGAAAGAAATGTATTATCGAATTCTTGCCTCTTTTTATTTACCTTCTTCACTTGATAGAATTTTATATTTAGATCCAGATATTATTGTTAAAGGAAATATTTCTAAATTATATCATTTAAATTTTAAAAATAATTATTTTGCAGGTGCGACAAATATTAAAAACTTTTTAAAAAGAGTAAATCAAATAAAAAATGGGACTTCCAAAGATGCTGAATATATTAATACTGGTGTTTTATTAATGAATTTAGATGCATTAAGAAAATATCAAAGTAAAGAAGAAGTATTTAATTTTATTAATCAAAAAAAATATCTTTTAACTTTACCTGATCAAGATGTTATTCAAGGTTTATATGGTGAAAAAATCATTTTATTAGATCGATATATTTATAATTTATCAGATCGTACTATTACTCTTCATAATTTAACTTGTATTGATGAAAAGGATAAAATTGATTTAAAATGGGTTAAGAAAAACACAAAAATTATTCATTATATTGGTAAAAATAAGCCTTGGAAAGAAAATTATAAAGGTATATTAAAAGTTTATTATGATAAATACAAAGTGAGGTAAATATGAAAAAATTAACAAAACTCGATTATTTTAATATTATTATTTTTTCTTTGGTGGGTCAAATTGCTTGGTGCATGGAAAACATGTTTTATAATCTTTATATTGTCGATGAGTTTTCTTCTAATCCATCAAGTATTGCTTTAATGGTTGCTGCTTCAGCAATTGTAGCCACTTTATCAACATTATTTATTGGTGCATTATCTGATAAAATTGGTAAAAGAAAAATTTTTATTGTCGTGGGCTATATTATTTGGTCATTAGTTATTCTTAGTTTTTGTTTTGTAAATAAAAATACTATTTCTAATCCTTCTTTAGGTATAGGTTTAATTATTATTCTTGATTGTGTAATGACATTTTTTGGATCAAGTGCTAATGATGCTTGTTATAATGCATATTTAACTGATATTTCAAATGATAGTAATCGTGGTAAAATTGAAGGAATCAACTCTAGTATGCCTTTAATTGCTATCTTAATTGTTTTTGGTTTACTTTCTCCTTATGCAAAAATTCAAGAAGATGGAAAAGATACTTGGAATATTGTCTTTATTATTATCAGTGCAATTGTACTTTTATGTGGTATTTTAGGAATCTTTACTATTAAAGATGTTAAAAAAGAAAAATCTAACGAAAGTTATTTTAAAAATATTTTTTATGGATTTAAATTAAGTGTTATTAAAGAAAATAAAGCTTTATATATTGTCCTTCTTTCCTTTATGATTTTTGGAATTTCTTTACAAGTCTATATGCCTTATTATATTTTATATCTTCAAAAAAGTAATTTAGAAGTATCATTTTTATCAGGTATTGATGGTTATATAGTAATTATGGCTCCAGCAATTATTATTGCTAGTATTATAACTATTTTCTATGGTAAATTAAT
>FR889420.1:5401-8795 GCA_000432895.1 Firmicutes bacterium CAG:449
AACTATTTTCTATGGTAAATTAATTGATAAATTTGGTTTTATTAAGACTTTAATTCCTTCTTTAATTGTTTATGCAATAGGTTTAATTTTATTAAGTTTTTTTACTAATCCAGCTTTAATGTTCTGTGGATGTTTATTTATGATGAGTGGTTATTTAACATCAACTGCTTGTTTTAATAGTAAAATTAGAAATTTAACTCCTCCAAATAAAGAAGGTTTATTTCAAGGTTTAAGAATTTTTGCTAGTGTTTTAATTCCTATGCTAATTGGTCCATTTATTGGCTCAGCCATCTGTGGAGGTGGAGCAATGTTTGGAGTTATTGAAAGTGAGAAATTTGTTGTTTCTAAATTTATCTTTTTAGGTGGATTTATTATTAGTTTATTTGTTATTATTCCACTTTTATTTATGGAGAAAAAACATGCGAAAAATTAATAATTTATTTACTGAAGAATATCAAGAAAATAATAATTTTCCTTTAGAAGAATATCCTCGTCAGCAATTTAAAAGAGATTCATATTTTTCTTTAAATGGTTTATGGAATTATGAAATTTCTAAAAATAAAAATTCTCGTAATTATCAAGGACAAATACTTGTTCCTTACCCAATTCAATCAATTAATTCAAGAGTTAATAAAACGTTAAAGAAAAATGAATATATCATCTATCAAAAAAAATTTACTTTAGAAAAAGATTTTATTAAAGATTACACAATTTTAAATATTTTAGGAATCGATCAAGAATTTACTATTTATTTAAATAATACTTTACTTGGAGAATATACTTTTTTTGGTGTACCTATGCAAATTGATATTTCTAAGTGCGTAAAAGAAGAAAATGAAATAATTATTATTGTTAAAGATAATCTTAATTTAGCTTTTCCTCATGGAAAACAATCAAATAATCCTAAAGGAATGTTTTACACTCAAGTAAGTGGTATTTATTATCCAATTTTTATTGAAAGTTATCATCAGAAACATATTGGTAGTTTTAAATATGTTTCTAACTTATCTTCTGTTGATTTGTATATTATTTGTAATGAAGATTATCATATTGAAATATATGAAAATGAAAAATTATTATATAAAATTGCTTCTAATAAAGAACATTTAACAATTAATTTTGATAATCCTCATATATGGTCATGTGAAGATCCATTTTTATATAAATTAATTATTACTTCTGCTCATGATAAAATTGAATCATATTTTGCTTTAAGAACTATTGAGCTAAAAGATAATTTTGTTTACTTAAATAAGAAAAAAATCTTTTTAAATGGTTTATTAGATCAAGGGTATTATCCTGAAGGAATCTTTACTGTTTCAAGTTATAAATCTTATGAAAAAGATATTTTAACAATGAAAGAATTAGGCTTCAATTTACTAAGAAAACATATCAAAGTGGAAATTGATTATTTTTATTATTTATGTGATAAATATGGAATGCTAGTTATGCAAGATTTTGTTAATAATGGTAAATATCGTTTTATTCATGATACCGTTTTACCCACTATTGGTTTTCAATCATTAAAAGATCATAAAGTAAATTTCTATCAACAAAAATGTTTTATTGAGCATGGAAAAAAATTAGTTAAGTATTTATTTAATCATCCTTGTGTGATTGCTTATACCATTTTTAATGAAGGATGGGGACAACAAGAAGCTGATAAAATGTATGATTTTTTCAAAGAATATGATTCTACAAGATTATATGATGCTACTTCTGGTTGGTTTAAACAAACTAGATCAGATTTTAATAGTAAACACATTTATTTTAAAAAGATTAATTTATCAAAAGAAAATTCACCTGTTTTACTAAGTGAATTTGGTGGTTATAGTTATAAAGTTGAAAACCATATTTTTAATTTAAAAAATAATTACGGTTATAAATTTTTTAAAAAACAAAATGAATTTCAAGATGCTTTTATTCAATTATATCTTGAACAAATTATTTCTAATAAAGATAAACTAGTGGGAGCAATATACACTCAAGTTAGTGATGTTGAAGATGAAACAAATGGTTTATTTACTTACGATAGAAAAGTTTTAAAAGTAGATATAGAAAAAATTAAATTTTTAATGAAAAAACTACTTGATTAGTTTCATGTATTGCTTCATTCCATTACAACAAGAAGCAACTGGATCAGGAGCAAGTCTAACCGCAATATTAATACTTTTTTCAATATATTCTCTTATACCAGCAAGTAAAGCTGTTCCTCCTGAAATTACAATACCAGTTTCTGTTATATCACTAGCAATTTCTGGAGGAGTTAATACTAAAGCATCATTAATAGAATCAATTAATAATTCAGTAAGAGGAGCAATACAATTTTTTACTTCATTAGTGGAAATATTAACATTATGTGGTAAAGAAGATAAAATATCTCTTCCTGTTACTTCTAATAATCTATTTTCAGGAGTAAATTCGACTGAACCAATTTTCATTTTAATATATTCAGCAGTTTTACTACCTACAAGAAGATGTCTTTGTTTTCTTAAATAACGTAAAATTGCTTCATCAATTAAATTACCAGAAAATAATGAAGTTTTATTTACTAAAATTCTATTTCCTGATGTAACGATAATATTAGTAGTTCCTGCTCCTAAATTAACATGTAAATTACCTCTATTTTCTTTTAAAGTAGTTCCTGAACCATAACATGCTAATAAAGCTTGATTTTCAAAATAAACCTCATTAGCACCTAAAGCATCAGCAATTTCACTTAAAGCTTTTTTTTCAATAGGAGTTATCCCGCTTGGTGTAGAAAATAGAATATTATAATTATTTAAATTTTTAATTCCACATTTTTTTAAAGCTTCTTTTATTAGTTTAATAGTTGGATTCATTCGTGCAGGAACACCTCTTTGAATAGGTTTAATAACATCAATTTCTTCACTAGTACGACCAATCATTTTTGCCGCTAGATAGCCAACTTCTAAAACACTTGATGATTTAACATCAATTGCAATAACTGAAGGTTCAGCAAAAACAATACCTTTACCTTCAACATAAATAAATGTGTTACTTGTTCCTAAATCAATTCCAATAAACTTTTTCATTTATTATTCTTCCTTAGTTTATTTTATCAAAATAAAAATTTATTTACTAGAGATTATTTTCATAAATAATTAAATTTGAATAGAATTATTTATTAATAAGAATTAAAATTATTTTGTTAGGAGAAAAAAAGATGTCAAAAAAAATATTTTCGTTAGACTTCGAAGGTAAAAAATTGATCGTTGAAACAGGCGAAATTGCTAAACAAGCAGATGGTGCATGTTTAGTTCGTTTGAATGATACCGTAATTTTATCTACCGCTTGCTGTGCAGATGAGCCAAAAGATGGTGATTTCTTCCCATTAACTGTTGGATATGAAGAAAAACAATATGCTGTCGGT
>FR889420.1:8802-8963 GCA_000432895.1 Firmicutes bacterium CAG:449
GAAAAACAATATGCTGTCGGTAAAATTCCAGGAAGTTTCTTAAGAAGAGAAGGTCGCCCAGGAGAACATGCGACTCTAACAGCTAGACTTATTGATCGTCCAATTCGTCCAATGTTCTCAGAAGGCTTCAGAAATGAAGTTCAAATTGTTAACACAGTTAT
>FR889421.1:0-29677 GCA_000432895.1 Firmicutes bacterium CAG:449
GCAGGCTTTGGATTATCAACAGGAGCGGCTTTAGGAATATCTGTTGGAGCCACAGCTGTTGCTGGTATGGCAAAATATTCACTTGATTGTGTTGCATCTAATGAGAACAATTGGAATTTTGGTGGCTTTGTTTTATCGGGTGTAGAAGGTGCTCTACAAGGAGCAGCAACATTTGGCATAGCGTTTGTTGGTGGTAAATCAGGATTGTTTAATAAATTAGGTAATTTCAGAACATGGGATGCCTTCTATGTTAATTATGGTGGGATGAACACTTTGAGAGCCGTATTTTGGGGATCAAAAGTATTAATTGGAGAAACATTGTCAAAAGCACTTTTTGTTAGTGGTTCTGCAGCGTTGGCAAGATGGTTGATTGATTTGATGATACCAGACTTGTATTAGAAAGGTTGGTTTAAATGAAAATAAAAAAAGATATATATCATGTAATCTTCTTCGATTTATTTTTTGAATTAATAAGCATTACTTTAGTAACTTTAGGTTTTTTTCTTGGGTTTGAGGTAACAAAAAACAATATTTTGATTTACTTGTTAATAATAGGAATTCTTATTGTTCTTGGTATTATTGTATTTTGTTTGTATTCTTTATTTTGCAAAACATATTATGAATTCGAAAATGATTCTCTTAAAATAACAAGAAAAGGTAATATCGTTAAAGAGATTAATTATAATAAATTAAAGTATTGTGAATATTATGGGTTTGCTACCTTATTATTAGGAGATTCTAAAGGTGAAAAATTGATGGTTTATTATTTAGAAGATGAAATAGAAAAAAGCATTGACATATCTTTTTTAAAAAAACTAACAAAAAAAATAAACATTAAAAATATTTTTATAAAATAACACAGACTTGCAGGGGTGTAACTATCTTAATAGATGGTTGCACTCTTTTTTTAAAATAATAAAAATATGATAGAGTGTTAAGAGTAGTGAGGTGACAATAATGAAAATAAAAGATTTCTTTAAAGGAAAAATTTCAGAAATATTAGGCAATTACGAAAATGTAGAATTTAACGCTGATGAGTTTCAATATGCTAAATTGATATATGATTTAGTTAAATGGTTTCATTATATAAATTGTTTTATATTTTAAAATATCGATAATAGTAATTGAAACAATAGTTTAATTAAAATACTTTGCGTTTTTTCGTATTCAATAATTAATTCATGCAAAAAGGATACGTTTTTTACGTATCCAATCTTTTAGTGATTTTATTATTAAAGCTATTAAATATTTACTTCATAAGAAGTAACATTTAAAACTGTTTCACCATCAATTTGTAAAGCACATGGTCTATCGAATTCAACTTTAATATGTTTGCCTGTTGAGATAATGACCATTTTTTTATTGTTGATATGTGTGCCTTTAAATATGTTAGGGAAGACCATTAGAGCTTTTAATTTACTTCCTGTTTTATAAATTACATTAGTTAATAAACCACTTTTTCTATCTTGATTTGGAGCAATCATCATTCCTCCACCATAGAATCGACCTTTCATAGTTGGAGCAAGCCAAACTTTTTTATATTCAGTAGTAACTCCATCAACAGTAACTTTAGCGTTAACTTTTTTAAAGTGAAAAAGTAATCCTTTAATAGCAATACCAGCATAATTGATTGGTTTATCGGATTTTAATTTGAGTTTATCACCAACTTCACAACAGTATCCATCAATTCCATATCCAATACCATTAATAAAGTATGATGTTTTATTGTTAACTGTTACAGTTGGTAAGTTTTTTAAGTAATCGTTTAATAAGAAGAAATCTTCATTATCTTTATTAACATCTCTAAGGAAATCATTTCCTGAGCCTGCTTTATATAAGTAAATTTTGTTATTTGGAATTTTATCATCTAAAGCATTGATTAAACGGTTTAAAGTTCCATCTCCTCCAACAAGGATAACTTCATCATCTTCTTTTAATGAAGAAAAGAAATCTTTAATAGAGATATCAATTAAACTTTTAGTGGTGTAATTATCTTTTAATTTACTTTCAATTTCTTTAACTGGTTTTTCACCTTGCTTATTGTTAGCAAGTGGATTAAATAAAATATATTTCATTTTAACCTCCTTAAAATATTATTTCATTTTTTCTAAATTGTCTTTCATTATTGAATTTAAAATAATTGATAAATCTGAACTATGGTATTTACTATATTCTTCATAATAGAAAGTTTTACACACTTTCATATAGACATGTGTTCTTTTTAATGGCCAATTTTTTGCAACTTTTTCAGTGCTTTTACAAATGATTACAACAATTGGGGCTTTTGTATTATAAGCAACTTTAAGCGCTCCTGCTTTAAATGGTAAAATTGTTTGATTGGTGGTATTTCTTGTTCCTTCTGGATAAACTCCAATAGAGCATTGGTCATCTTCAATATATTTAGAAGCTTGATTAATAACTCTTAAGCCTTGTCTAAGATCTTCTCTATCTAATGGCATAAAACATGTTTTGTACATATAGTTACTAACTAAAGGCATTTTAAATAGAGATCTTTTAGTTATCCAAGAGATTTCATATCCTTTTAAATAGGCATTAACAACCATTGGATCAAATTTTGAACGATGGTTAGAAACAATTAGAAATCTTTGATTAGTTGGAATTAAATCTTTATTTTCAAAGTGTAATTTAACTCTTGCCATTTTCATTAAGAAAATTAAGCCTTCATCCATAATTACACGGAAAAATTTACTATGTTTTGGACAAAAATCACCTTTCTTTTTAATTGGTAAAGCAATTAAAAATAAAATGATAAATGTTAATGCAAAAAATCCTAAGCATAAGCCAATAAATATTAAAATTGGTAGATAGCATAATTGCCATGTAAAAAAGTTGTTAAAATAAGAAATTAATATTGTTGATATTAATGATAAAATTAAACATAAATAATAAAGCATTTTTAAACTCCAAAAATATTATAAATAAAACATTTTACAAATAAAATAAAATATATATTTTATTCGACAAAAAATGACAAATTTGTTACATAAAAAAATTAAAATAATTTTATTGTAATTTTATATTGATATCTATATTATTATTTTTGATAGATGTATCTATCAAGAATTAATTTATATGAATAGAGAAAAACAAAAGAAAACGCCTCTTTTAACGGCAATAAAAAAATATATGGAATCTAATCCAGTTCCATTTGATGTACCTGGTCATAAAATGGGTCGAGTACAAAACGATTTATCGGATTTAATTGGTATAAAAGCTTTTCAAGCGGATGTAAATGCACCTATTGGAATTGATAATCTTTATAAAGGAACAGGTGTAATTCATGAAAGTGAAGAATTATTAGCGGAAGCTTATGGAGCAAAGCATGCAATATTTTTAATTAATGGTACTACTTCAGGAATCATGATGATGATTATGGGATGTCTTAATTCTAATGAAAAAATTATTATTCCTAGAAATGTTCATAAATCTGTTATTAATGCTTTAATTGTTTCAGGAGCAATTCCAGTTTTTGTTGAACCTGAATATGATTATGAAAATGGTATTGCTAATGGCGTTAGTGTTGATGAATATGTTAAAGCCATGGATGAAAATAAAGATGCTAAAGCAATCTTTGTGATTAATCCGACTTATTTTGGGGTATGTAGTGATTTAAAATCAATTGTAGAAGAAGCTCATAAGCGTAATATGATTGTGATGGTTGATGAAGCACATGGAGCGCATTTACATTTTTCTAGTAAATTACCTTTATCGAGTATGCAAGCAGGTGCGGATATTGCATCTTTATCAATGCATAAAACTTGTGGATCACTTACTCAATCAAGTGCTTTATTAATTAAAGGTGATTTAGTGGATTATAAAAGAGTTAGAAAAGCATATACGATGTTTGGATCAACTTCACCTTCTCATCTTCTTCTTGCTTCTTTAGATGCTGCAAGAAAGAAAATGGCTTTAGAAGGAAATCGAATTTTAAATAATAACTTAAAATTAGCTAAATACGCTAGAGAAAAGTTAAATAAGATTAATGGTATTAAAGTGTTAGATAAATCTTATTGTACGACAAATGGTCGATATGATTTTGATGAAACTAGATTAGTAATTAAAGTTGATGGATTAAGAATGTCAGGCTTTCAAGTTTATAAAGAAATTAGAGCCAATTATAATATTCAACTTGAACTTGCAGAAACTTATTTAGTTTTAGCAATTTTAGCAATTGGTTCAACTAAAGAAGATGTTGATAGATTAATTTTTGCTTTTGAAGATATGTCTAATAAGTATTTCCAAAAAGGAAAAAGACATCGTTTACCAAATTTAGTTTATGATTATGCAGATATTGCAATTTCACCTCGTGAAGCTTATTTTGCAGAAACTAAAACAGTTGATATTTTAACTTCTGAAGGTCAAATATCAGCTGAATCAGTAATGATTTATCCTCCAGGAATTCCAATGTTAATTCCAGGAGAAAAAATTACAAAAAATATTATTAATATATATAGTTATTATGTTAAAGCAAAAGGAACTATTATGTCTGATTCACAAATAGGACAAATTAAAATAGTAGATAGAAAGGAATAAAATTATGAATCATTTTGATAGAAATTTATCTGTTTTTCAAAGCTGTGATAAAAATTATGAAGAATCCAGTGTTGTTATTTTCTCTTCACCAATGGATGCAACTTGTTCATTTAGACCAGGAACTAGATTTGCCGGTCCTGCTATTAGACAAGATTCAATTGGTTTAGAATGGTATTCGCCATATTTTGATATGGATTTAAAAAATTATAATACTTGTGATATTGGTGATCTTGATTTACCAATGGGTGATGTAGAAAAAGATTTAGATGAAATTTCTCGTGTTACTAAATTAATTCTTGATGATAATAAAAAAACTATGATGATTGGTGGTGAACACTTAGTCACATTAGGAACTATTAGAGAATATGTTAAAAAATATCCAGATTTACATATTATTCATTTTGATGCTCATACAGATTTAAGAGAGGAATTTTTAGGAAGAGAACTTTCTCATGCTACTGTTTTAAGAAAGTGTTATGACTTATTAGGTGATGGTAGAATTTATCAATTTGGTATTAGATCTGGTGATTCTAGTGAATTTAAATGGGCTAGTGAAGGTCATACACATTTAAGAAAATTTGATTTAGTTGGTTTAGATAAATGTATTGAAGAATTAAAAGATAAACCAGTTTATATTACGATTGATTTAGATGTTCTTGATCCAAGTGTTTTTCCTGGTACTGGTACTCCTGAAGCAGGTGGAATTACTTATAAAGAACTTCAACAAGCAATTTTAGATATGAGAGGCTTACATAATATTGTTGGCGCGGATATGGTTGAATTATCACCTCATTATGATCAAAGTGGAGTATCTACAGCGGTTGCTTGTAAAGTATTAAGAGAATTAGTTTTATTATTACATTTATAATATGCTAAAAGAAAGATTATTATCTTTATTTAAACCTATTGATTTAACAAGTGGAAAGATTACTAAATCAATACTTGTTTTTATGCTACCTATTTTTATTAGTTTAATTTTCCAACAAATATATACTATTTCTGATTCTATTATTGTTGGTCAAAATTTAACTAGTCAAGAAGTAGCGGGTGTTAATGATGTATATGGTTTATTTTATATTGTTATACAATTTGCTTTTGGCTGTACAGCTGGTTTTAGTGTAGTTACTAGTAATAAAATAGGTGAAAAAGATTATGTAGGAGCGAGAAAATCTTTTGCAATACAAATATTTTTAGCTTTTTTGATTTCTTGTATTTTAACTGGTATTTGTTTGCCTATGATGCCTTCTCTTCTTTCACTTATTGGTATTAATCAAGATAATTTAGCTTATCAATATGCATATACATATTTATTTGTGATTTATGCAGGAATGATTAGTCAAATTTTTTATAATTTAATTGTTAGTGTTTTAAGAAGTATTGGTGATAGTTTAACACCTTTGTTGTTTTTAATTGGTTCAACTATTTTAAATGTTTTTTTAGATCTTTTATTTATTGTTGTGTTTAAATGTGGTGTTTTTGGAGCAGGTATTGCCACTGTTATTGCTCAATTTATTGCCGCGATAGGTTGTTTTATTTATACATTTTGTAGATATGATTTTTTAAGATTAAAAAAAGAAGATTTTAAAATTGATTTTTATTCTATTGTTCAACATTTAAAATTAGGTTTACCTTTAGCTTTCCAATTTTCAATTTTAGCAATTGGTTTAATCTTTTTAGAAAAATCAGTTATTAATTTTGATAATGTAGAAGTGCATTCTGCTCAAGTTGGATATGGAGTAGCGGTTAAATATAATGATTTTTTAATGACACCTTTTGCCGCTTTAGGGGCTGCCATGTTATCATTTACTGGTCAAAATTATGGAGCAAAAGATAATAATCGTATTAAACAAGGAATTAAATCAGCGATTAAAATTATGTTAATTTCTTGCTTAATTGTTTCTTCTATTGGAATATTAACTTCTATTAACGGAACATTTATATATTTATTTTTAAACAAAGAGAGTATTAATGAAGATGTTATTTTTTATGCGACAACATATATGTTTGTGGATTGTTCATTATATATTTTTCTTGGCTTTTTATTTATTTTTAGAAATGTTTTACAAGGAATTGAAAAACCAATTTATCCTTTTATTTCTGGGGTGGTTGAACTAATAGGTAGACTTCTTATTTGTCAATTTATGCCTTCTTTAATTAACCCTAATAATCCAATTAGTAGAAACTCATATATTGGATTATGCTTTTCAGATCCTTTAGCATGGTTATTTGCAATTTTAGCTATGTCGATAGGAATTTATCATTACATTATTAAGGGTAAAATCAATAAAGATTTTATTACCAAGATCTAATACGACCTTCATTAACTAAAATATGACATATGCCTTTCTTTTCTTTAGTAGTAATAAGTCCTTTTATATTTAGAAGAATAGAACTATTTAATGTGGCTTTTATGACCATTTCTAATACGTTTTTTAATTTTTGATAACTATTTATTTGTGATAAATCTTCATATGTTTCATAAATGGAATCAAAAATTTCTTCTTTTAAAATGTTAAAATGTTCTTCACCATCACTAAATAATGTTTTGATAGAGTTTCTCATATTTTCAGCATAATAATAACATTTAATTTGTTCATTAAAGTGATTTTCATATTCAGGATAATTTTTTAGATCTTCAACATTATTAATTAAATGACCACTTAATTTACTATAAACTTTAATTAATTCATTTATATAAGGAAGTGAATAATCTATTTTTATTGTATAGTTAGGTAATTGAAATATCTGATTATCAATATGCAAAAATTCATCTTTTATATAGATGTTTTTAAAAGCATCTTTATTTAAATTATGAATATTGATTTTTTTTAAAGGTGGATATGTTTGTGAAATACCTTTAGAAATGTCTTCAATAATTCTTGCTAATAAGTCTGCAAGCGTAGAAGGAATATCGTCTTCATCTATTTCAAATCCGAAAAGAATAATACTATTTTTAAGATCTTCAAAATTATCAGTACGTTGATAGAAAAATTCCATCAATTTATTCTTATCATATAAACTATATATTTCACTAGCACATTGTCTACTTAAAGTTTTATTGCCATTGCATAATCCACGTAAAGTTTCTGTACTTTCATATTTTAATAATGGATTTTCAATTGTTTCATTAGCGAATGGATCTCTAATAAACGCATCGATTACTGCTAAAAGAAAATCTCCTTTTTTAGATTCGATTTTCAATTTGATTATCATATTGATATAATCTTTTAAATTCATTTTACTTCACCCTCATACTACTCTTGTTAATTGGACCGATTTAGACCGGTCCTTTTTTCTTTTAAAGATAAACTTTTAGCGTAATTTTAATACGCTTAAAAATTATGTTTAATGTAATTTATACTTTATCAAAAACTGCAATAATTAGCAAATTATATAAGTATAAAAATTCTCATTAAGGATATAAGAAAGCTTTTAAAAGTATGAGGGAGAATTTTTATGAGTGAACAAATAGAAGTAAAACTAGATTTTATTAATAAAAAACATGAATTAAAACATGTTAAATTTTTCATGGATAAAACTACATATAAAATACTATTTGATAAATCTGTTAGTGAAGAAATTAGACATCAGTATTTAATAGATGAATATCACGCCTATGAAAAAGAAAGATATCATCAAAGAAAGTTTGTTTCTTTTGATGAAGCGTATTGTATAAATAAAGAAGAAAAATATGATTTTAAAATAATCAAAAAGGCTATTAATAAATTATCTTCTAGACAAAAAGAAATAATTTTTAAAGTGTATTTTGAAGATAAAAAACAAATAGAAGTTGCTAAAGAATTAAATGTGACTAGGCAATTTATATCTAAAACATTATCTAAATCAATGAATAAATTAAAAATAATGTTAGAAAAAGAATTATAGTGAAAGGTTAACTTTTAGTGTTTTTGACTCCTTATTTATGTAGAGGAGGTGAAAACTATGAACTTTGAATCAATTATGATTTTAATCAATTTTTTAGCATCAATATCTAGCATTACATTTGCTTATTTAGCTTTTAAAAGAAGTGAAAAGAAAGAGCAAAAAGATAATGGTAAGCAAGAAGGTGTGATGTTTTCTGATATTGGTTATATCAAGGCTTGTGTAGATAGGGTTGAAAAAAATTTAAATAAAGTTGATGAGTGTGATCGTAATATCTTACAACGCCTTGCTAAAGTTGAAGAATCAGTCAGTAATGTAACAAAACGAGTTGATGAAATGAGTAAATTAGACACTACATAAAAGGAGGAAAAATGAATTTTGCTAGTGTGCCAATTATAGTTATTCTTTGCTATATTTTAGGTGAAATTTATAAAATAATATTTAAAAACAAAAAAGAAACATATAAATTAATTCCTTTACTTGTTTCTCTATTTGGAGGAATTTTAGGTGTATTAATTTATTTTACTGCTCCAGAGATTCTTAATGTGGATAACATTTATCTTGCATTAGAAATTGGTGTTATAAGTGGAAGCAGTGCAACAGGTACAAATCAAATAATAAAACAAATTTTTAAAAATAAGGAAGAAGAAAATGAAAACAAAAATTAAAATTTTAGATAATGGATTTTTATATTTTGATAATAATCATCAAGTAAAAATTACTTTTAATTTAACTAAAGATAGTGAAATAGTTAAGAAAAATAAAACAAGTTTATTTATAAAAAAATTTAATAATGATGATGATATCGAATTATTAGTGGATGATAATAAAGTGAAAGAAAATATTATTATTCATCAACAAAAAGATGCTTATAAATATTTATACAATTTAGAAATATCAAATTTAATTTTAGAAGAAAAAAATAATCAATATTTCTTTTTAGATAAAAAAACAAAAAAAGAAGTGTTCAAATTAAGCGAATTTATTATGTTTGATTCTAATAACAAAGAATCAAAAAATATTAAAGTGAAACTAAATAAAATAGATGAAAATAATTATATTTTAAAAGTAACTCCTTCAAAACAATGGATGAATTCATTAAAAAGAAAGTTTCCAATTATTTTGGATCCATCAATTGAAACAGTATCAACGGATTGTTTTATATTTAACAATTCATATAGTCAATCATATGTTGATATGACTGGATATGCTAAAGTAGGTTTTGTTTCATCAAAATCATATAATTTAGCTATTAATATTGATTTATCAGGAATTATGAATGAAATTGAAAGAAGAGGAAAAAGTAGTTCTAATTTTGAAGTAATATTAAAATTACCATATCAATTAACAAATGGCTCATTTAGTGCAAAATGCCAAATGAATAATAATTTTGTTTTAACTTTTAATATTACTAAGATTGTAAAACAATTATTTCAAGGTAGTGTGAGAACAACAACATTTACTTTAAGTAATGCTAAATCATCTTTTGAAGGAAGAGATTGTATAGATGTCTATACAAGATTAATTAATGGAAGTAAGCCATCATTAATTTTAAATTATGAATTAGATGATAGTCCTTTTGAAACAACTAAAGATTTTATTCAAGATGCTGGAACGACCTTTTTTAATGTAGGAAATGGTCAATTTATTCATAAGAAAAATATTGGTAAAATTAATCATAATGCTTTATCACTGCCTATAGATTTAATATTAAATTCAAACTTATTATTTTCTAGAAGTGTTGATACAAGAAATAAATGTTTAACAAAAGGTTGGAAAACAAGTTTACATCAATACATTATTAAAACAGGTGAGTTTATTGATCCATTAAAAACAAATACGATTCATTATATAGATGGTGATGGATTTACCCATTTATTGTTAGAAAGATGGTATTATCAAGAAACAAAAGGCAAAGTGTATGTTGAAAAAAGTAAAATCTTTTACGAAGAAAATGGAACACCATTTGTTTTAGTTGGAACTAATCATCAAGAAGTACAATTTGAATATAGAAATGAAGAAGGATTAATTTTTATTGGTGATGTTTCAGAAGATAAAGTACACGATATATTATTAGATACAAGTAATAATTTATTAGGATTCGATAAATTTGGTCGATTAATTTTAGTTCAAGATGGATATGGTAATTCTATTGATATAGTATATGGAAGTGGAAATGATANNGGAAGTGGAAATGATAGAGATAAAATTTTAAGTGTAGAAAGTAAATTAGAGAAAATAAAATTTGAATACGATGATAATAATTTCTTGTGTAGAATTATTGATCAGTTTGGACGAGTTGTTAAATTAAATAATGGCTCTACTAATGGATATGGTTCCTTATCATTAACAATAAATGATAATCAATATCAGTTTATTAATTCTAACAATATATTTTATATTAATGATATTTATGGTAAAGTTGTTAGACTATATATTGATTCAAGTAAAAAAGTTAATAAAATTGAAGAATACTTCACTGGTGAAATTGATGAAATTAATGATCCTTTTAGTGGAACAATGTCAAAAGGCAATGTTTTTACTTATACTTTTGAAAATGGATTAACAACAGAAAATATTACTAAAATTCATAATAATCAATATAAGAAAACTAATTTATATCAATTTGATAGTGCAGGAAGATTAATAAAGAGTGTTGATCATAAAAATAATTATGTAATTAGTGACTATGATGGTCAATATTGTCTTGGGAAATACTCTTTTAATAAAAAAACTGATTTAATAATGGATATTAAAGAAAGTGGATTTTCTACATCATTTGTAATTGAAAAAGAAGATAATATCACTGGCTTTTTTGCTTATGTGATTGAACATACTGATTCTTTAGAAAACAAAAAAAGTATTGAATTTAATTTTGATATTTTGAATGAAAATGAAACATTGTTAAAAAATGTTTCTCAAACATTTTATGAATATAAAAATACGATTGTTTGTACATTTATTGTTCCAAAAGGTCAAAAAATAATTTTAAGATCTAATAATAGCACCACTCTTGAAAATATTACTTCAATGTTTATTACTAGAATAAATGGTCATAAATATAGTTATGATAAAAACAATCATTTAATTAAAAGTATAAATGGATTAAGTGAAATAACATATTCTGATTATCAAAATGATAACCCAACAATAGTTACTACTCTAGATATTGAGCATAAAGAAACAATGGTTTCAAAATTTAATTATGACGCGAATAATAATTTAACTTACCAAGAAGATTATTTAGGCAATGTTGTTGAATGTGAATATAATGGTTTAGGACAATTATTAGTTAAAAAAGAATATAATAAAAAAGAACCAACATTATGTTTAAAACAAAGATATGAATATGATGAAAATGGTAATGTCATTAATTTAGATGGTGTATTAAATGATAAAAATGGATTAGTTCCTTCAACTGAAATAAAATACACTAGAGGATTAAAAACTAAAGTTATTTCTCCTTCCAAAACGGTTATTAATTATGGATATGATTTTAATACAAATCAATTGCTATCAATATCTAGTGATGTTGATGGAATTAATAGTGTAAATAGATTTAATTATAAAAGAAATTTATTAACATCTATTGAACATGATGGATTTAAAGTAGATTATAAATATGATAAGCAAGGAAGAAGAACATCAATATTAATTAATGATAATGAATATGTTAATACAAAATATGATGATAATTTCACATTACAAGAAGCAAATGTTTATTTTGGTTCAAAAATAACAAATACTTTTAATAATGGTTTTGTAAGTAGCAAAATTTATGATATTGATGGTTACTTAAAAAGAGAATACAAAGATTCTAGTTATAAATCATATACTTATGATAAAAATGATAATATTACAAATATTAAATGTAGTGATTCTTCTGTAAACAAAATTTATGAATATGATAAATATAATAATGTTATAAGTGAAGTTGATTCTTCCAGATATTCAAAAACTCTTGCTTACGATACAAGAAATAGATTAATTAAAGAAACAAATTCTTATAACTCTCATAAATTAAATTATAATTATATTTATGATGAAAATAATAAATCTTTATTAGAAAAAGTTAATTTAAGTGTTGATGATTTTTTAATTGATAAAGAATTCAAATATGATTCTTTAAATAGAATAAATTCTCAAAATTTAAAATTAAATAATAATGAATTTATTAAAGATGAATATGAGTATTTGACTAGTGAAGACAATGCTCTTTCTTTAATTAAAGAACATAATGTATTATTTAAAGAAAATACTATAGAAACAAATTCTTATGAATATGATATAAATGGAAACATTATTAAAGTTATAACAAACGAAGAAGAAACAAGATATCATTATGATTCATTAAACCGCTTAATAAGAGAAGATAATCCTTTATTAGATAAAACTATTGTTTATAAATATGATAAACGAGGAAATATTTTATTAAGAAAAGAATATAAATATAGCTTAGATAATGATTTATTTGATCCATTAAATGTTGATACATTTTTGTATAAAAAGGATAGTTTAAATGATCAATTGATTAAATATAATGATAAAAACTTTATTTATGATGATATGGGAAGACCTACAACATATAAAGGCATGGATGTTAGATGGAATAAAGATGGTACTTTATATAACTTTGATAATAGATATTCTTATATTAGAAGAAATTTTGATGGAATGTTTTTTGAAAGAAGAATAAATAGACACCCATATGATATGTTTTTTACCATTTTAGATGGTAATAGAATTTTGTCAGACAACAAGTTAACTTTTATTTACATTCTTGAAAGACTAGTTTGTTTTATTTATAATGGAGCTAGATATTTTTATCAAAGAAATATTCAAGGTGATATCACCGCTATATATAATGAAGATGGTAATTTAGTAAATAAATATGTATATGATGCATATGGACGACATAAAGTATTAACGTCAACACTTGAAGAAGATTTAGATGAATCGTCAGTTGGTAATTTGAATCCATTTAGATATAGAGGATATTACTATGATAGAGTATTAGGATTATATTTCTTAACAAGTAGATATTATGATCCTGAAATTGGAAGATTTATTTCACCAGATTCATTAGAATATTTAAATCCTGAAAATGTTAATGGATTAAATTTATATTCTTATTGTAATAATGATCCTGTGAATTATTCTGATGGATCCGGACATATGCCTGAGTGGTTATCTACAACATTAAAAATTGTTGGTGGCGTTGCTATTATTGCGGGTTGCATAGTTGGTTCAATTTTTACTGGTGGTACCTTATCTGTAGTATTGGCAGGAGCAGCTATCGGAGCTGCAACTGGTGGTATTGGTGCTGGTATTTCAACTGCTGTTTCAGGTGGAAATATCAATGATTTTGCAAATGCATTTTTAATGAGTACTTTAACTGGTGCTATCAGTGGAGCAGTTGCATCGAGTCCTTTAGGAGTAGGAATTCAAATGGGTATTAACTCTGTTCTAAACATGGCTAATTATGCTGGAACACAAGCAATGAGTGGTGGAAAAATTACATTAGGCGGATTAATTTTTAATGCTGGCGTTGGAGCAATATGTGGAAAGATTGGAAAAAATGGTTGGATGCAAGGTCAAACAACTTCTGCATTTATTGCATTTGCAGGTAAAAATGCATTAAAACATGTTGTTGGTATGGTTGGAATGGAAAGTTTGCTTAAAATGACACTTCCAGGTATTTTCATTGGAGGTATAGGAGGAGGCATTTATGCTAGACTTAGCTCAAGTCTTAACCCAAACGGAAATTTTATTGGATTCTGATATGTTAGGCACTATTATTGCCTCATATTTCTTTTTATCATTAATTCTATTTGTATCATTTGTGAATATTTATTCAGTTGATAAGTATGAATTTTTATATAATAAACAAAAAAGTTTCTTTGAATTCAAGCATAAATTATTCTTTATAATTATGTATTCCAAGGAAAAACATATTATTTCTAAAAAAACATTTATAACTGAAGTAATAGGTTATTGTTTGTTTGTTTTATCAGTCATTATATTTGTTATTTCACTATATAAAGATGTTACAAAAGCAATTATCTTATTAGGAATTGTAGCAGTATTTATTTTTACATTTGGTTGTATAACAGGTGATATGTATGGAAAAACTACAAAACAATGAAATATATTTTATGTTCATTAAATGCCATTTTTAATTCATTAGCATTGATGGATTATGTTAAAGATTATATGTTGGGAGTATATCATTTATTGCTATTTGGAATGGATCTTTGAAAGACAGCATGGAAGGTAAAATATTGTTAAAAAAATTAATAATTTACTTTTCTATAAAGCATACTCGATTAATTAAATAGATATTTAAGTATGGGATATGGCACTAATATAATATATGTTAGATTAGAAACTAAAGTTTCTTCAGCGTTGAAAGCATCTGCATATGCGATAAAGTATTTACCATGGCAAATTTGGAGAAAGAAAATGATAAAAAATAAAGATCTTGATATATTAAAAGCTTTAAATAAAGAACTAAAAAAATATAAAGTAAAATTGAAATTTCAATATTATGATGTATGTCCTTTTAAAGAAAACAAAATAGAAATATTAGAAGTGATTTTAAAGTATAGTGAATTATTTTCAAGCGTTTATAATAAAATTTTTATTTTAAGTTCATTATGTGACAAATATTATAAGGATAGTATTCCATATTTAGTAAAAATATATCATTCTTTTATTAATGATGTTTATGAAGTTCCTCTAGATGAAATGTATTTAATTCATATTTGTGATACTATGGCTAAAATTAATGCTTTAGAATATATTGATTTGTATGAAAGTATTATTTCTTGCCCTATGACACAATCGGCAGAACCAATAATTAAAATGCTAGCAAAAGCAAATATTGAAAAAATTGATAATATTATTTTTAATCTTATTAAAAAAGAAAATCTAATACCTAAAGCATGGCTTGGTGAACTAAATGAAGATTGTAAATATTGGTGTTCACTTGTTGCTTTAAAATGTATTGTTAATAAGAAAGATAATAAGTATTTAGAATTTTTTAAAGAATTAATTAATGATGAAGATATGAATTGGATAAAATTTACTAATTCAAAGTATAAGGATATATTAACAATTAATTTAAAAAAACAATATAAATTGCTTGCTGAAAAAGGAATAAATAAAATTAAATAATAAATATTTTTAGGAGGATATAAACTATGTGGGAATTTATTAAATATTGTCTATATTGTTTATTAATGTCAATCTCTGCTGCTTTTGGAAACAATCCTGAAGGAATGACATTTAAACACGCAATAGTCGGAGGTATTACAATGTTTGTATTATTAGGATTAGTTTTGGGCATTCTTTGGTTAATTGCAATTGTTGTTAATAAATTTAGATAAAATGCAACTTACAAGGTTTATATAGGAGATAGATTTTAATGAAAAAAGCATTAAAAATATTATTAACAATTATATTTATAATAATTTCAATTTTTGCAATTAATAATCTAATTAATAATTATTTAGATGATAGGTTGTTATTTGTAGCTCTTGCATTTACTTCATTTATTATGCATTTATTTGCATGGATTGCACCAAAAACATTTTTCAATTTATGTTGGAAAATAACTAATACTATGTCAGATAATTTTGATTATGAAACTGGCTATAGTAATTTAGAAAATTGTGATATTGGATTATTAATTACATCTATTTTGCTATTAGGAATATCTTTTTTATTTAAATAAAAATCATTAACAAAATAATAGTTATATAAAACAAAGAGTTGGTTGTACTTTATTATAAATATGGTAAATCAACTCTTTTTAAAAACTATAATTCAAAATTATTAGAAATAATGTTAAAAATTAATAAAAAATTCGTATTTTATGCTTATTTAAGCAAATTTTAATTTACTTTTCTTATTCTTTATCTTTTAAGATAAAGTTATATAATGTATAATTTAAATAAACGTTTATTAAGAAAGGAACTTTTGAATATGAGTTTTTTAGATAAGTTATTAAGAATTGATGCAAGAAGATTAAAGAAAATTGAACGTATTGCGGATAAGGTTTTATCTTATGAAGATGAAATGGCAAAATTATCCGATGAAGAATTAAAAAATAAAACTCCTTATTTTAAGGATTTATTAAGTGAAGGACAAACTCTTGATGATATTCTTCCAGAAGCTTTTGCAGTTGTTAGAGAAGCTTGTAAAAGAGTAAGAAATGAATTTCCTTTTAAAGTTCAAGTTATGGGTGGTATTGTTTTACATCAAGGTGATGTAGCAGAAATGAAAACTGGTGAAGGTAAAACTTTAACTGAAACAATGCCTGTTTATTTAAATGCCTTAGAAGGTAAGGGTGTTCACGTAGTTACTGTTAATGAATACTTAGCAAGTAGAGACTGTGAATTAATGGGAAAAGTATATCAATTTTTAGGATTAACAGTTGATGTTAACTTAAGAGAAAAAGATACAAATGGTAAAAAGCAAGCTTATTTAGCAGATATTACTTATACAACTAACTCAGAATTAGGTTTCGATTATCTTAGAGACAATATGGCTCAAACAATTGAAAGACGTGTTTTAAGAGGTCTTCATTATGCAATTGTTGATGAAGCTGACTCTATTTTAATTGATGAATCAAGAACTCCTTTAATTATTTCTGGTGGTGAAAGAGCTTCCGCTTCAACTTATATTTTTGCTGATAGATTTGTTAAATCTTTAAGAAAAGAAAAAGATTTTACAATTGATATTAAAACTAAAACTTGTGCTTTAACTGATAGTGGTGTTGATGCTGCTCAAAAAGCTTTTAGTGTTAAGAATATTTACGACTCTTCTAATCCTGCTAACCAAGATTTAGTTCATAGAATTCAACAAGCTTTAAAAGCAAATTATGTTATGAAAAGAAATGTTGAATATATGGTTAGTGATGGTGAAATTCATCTTATTGATCAATTCACTGGCCGTGTATTAAAAGGAAGAGAATATTCTGATGGTCTTCAACAAGCTATTCAAGCTAAAGAAAATGTGAAGATTAAACAAGAAACTATTACTATGGCTACTATTACATATCAAAACTTCTTTGGTTTATATGATAAGATTGCTGGTATGACTGGTACTGCTAAAACTGAAGAAGAAGAATTCCAAAAAGTTTATAATATGAATGTTGTGGTCATTCCAACTAATAAACCATTAATTAGATGTGATGATACTGATATGGTTTATGGAACTGAAGAAGCTAAATATAAGGCTATTGTTAATGAAATTAAAAAACGTCACGCTTTAGGTCAACCTATTCTTGTTGGTACTGTTTCAGTTGAAAAAAGTGAAATGTTATCTAATTTATTAAATAAAGAAGGTCTTCCTCATGAAGTTTTAAATGCTAAAAACCATGAAAGGGAAGCTCATATTATTGAACAAGCTGGTCAAATGGGAGCAATTACAATTGCTACAAATATGGCTGGTCGTGGTACTGATATTAAACTTGGTCCTGGAGTAAGAGAAATTAAAGATACTGCTGATGTTCATCATGCTGCTGGATTATGTGTTATTGGTACTGAACGTCACGAAGCAAGACGTATTGATAACCAATTAAGAGGTCGTTCTGGACGTCAAGGTGATCCAGGATATTCTAGATTCTTTGTATGTTGTGATGATGAACTTATTTTAAGATTTGGTTCTGATATGTTAAGAAATGCTTTCTTATCTTTAGGTGATGAAGGTTTAAATAACAAGATGGTAACAAATGCGATTACTTCTGCACAAAAGAAAATTGAAGGTCAAAACTTTGATACTCGTAAATCTTTGATGGATTATGATGATGTTTTAAGACAACAAAGAAAAATTATGTATGAACAAAGAGATAAGGTTTTATATTCTGATAGTATTTATGATACTATTTGTGAATATTTCCATAATACCGCTAAAAAGATTGTTAATGCTTCTTTAAATGGTGAAGAAAGAGAAAAATTCTTAGATGGTAAATTATTAAAGGCAAATCTTGAACCTAAATATTTACCAGAAGGTTCATTTAATGAAGAAGGTTATACTGATGCTCCATTAGATGAAGCTACTGATGATATTGCTGCTTTATTATTATCTTATTATAATCAAAAAAGAAATACTTGGCCTGAAGGAGCTGCTGATCAAGTTGAAAAAATGGTTGCTTTATCAAGAATTGATCGTAACTGGACAACTCATATTGATTCAATGTCAAAATTAAGAGAAGGTATTCATTTAAGAAGTTATGCACAAACTAACCCTTTACAAGATTACGTAAGAGAAGGTTTCCAAATGTTTGATGAAATGATTGAAACTATTTCTGATGAAGTTACTTTAGGTTTAATTAGAGCGCAAGTAAGAGTTAAAACAGAAGCAGAAATTGCTGAAGAAAAGAAACAATTAGAAGAAGCTAATAATCCTGAAAATAAAGGAGAAGATAAATAATGTTAGAACTTTTTGAAGTAAGGAGTATTATTGAAAAAATTAAAGGCTCACTTTATGAGTTAGGTGATTCTCTTTGACCTCGATAAGTTAGCATTAAAATCTAGTGAATTAGATAAAGAAATTAATAGTGAACACTTTTGGGATAATTTAAGAGAAGCACAAAAAAAGATTAATCAATTTAATTCTATTAACGATAAAATTAATAGATATAAATCTTTTTTAACTAGTATTAATGAACTCGAAGAAACATATACATTACTTAAAGATAGTTATGATGAAGAACTTCATCAAATTCTTTCAAGTGAAGTTGAATCTATTGAAAAAGAATTTAATAAGTTTTCAATAGATGTTTTGCTTGTGGGTGAATATGATGATAGTAATGCAATTATTGATATTCATCCTGGAGCGGGTGGAACTGAATCACAAGATTGGGCAGAAATGCTTTATAGAATGTATGTTCGTTATGCAGAACAACATGATTTTAAAATTCAAATGATTGATTATCTTGAAGGTGATGGAGCAGGACTTAAAAGTGTTTCTTTCATGATTAAAGGTAAAAATGTTTATGGCTTATTAAAATCAGAAAAAGGAGTACATCGTTTAGTAAGAATTTCTCCTTTTGATGCATCAGGAAGAAGGCATACTTCTTTTGCTTCAGTGGAGGTTACTCCAGAAATTTCTAATAATATAGATATTACTATTGATGAAAAAGATTTAAAAATTGATACATATCGTTCTTCTGGAGCGGGTGGACAAAATGTTAATAAAACTGATTCTGCAGTTAGAATGACTCATATTCCTACAGGAATTGTTGTAACTTGCCAAAATGAAAGAAATCAAATTAAAAATCGTGAAACGGCATTATCAATTTTAAAATCACGTTTATATTTATTGAAACAAGAAGAACAAAAAAAGAAGATTTCTTCTATTCAAGGTGAACAAAAAAATATTGAATGGGGAAGTCAAATTAGATCTTATGTTTTTTGTCCATATAAAATGGTAAAAGACCATCGAACAAATTATGAAACAGTTGATGTTAAAAGTGTTTTAGATGGTAATATTGATGAATTTATTAATGCGTATTTAAAATATGAGGTTAAAAATAATGAAACTAACTAAAGAAAAAAAATTATTAATAAAAAGAATTTTTTTATGTATATTAGGATCTTTTATTTTAGGGATTAGTACAGGTTTATTTTTAGTTCCTTATGATATTGTTTCTGGTGGTATTTCTGGGCTTGGAATTATTTTTAATGAAATATTTCATTCTTTAGATAAGGAAATGTTTATTACTATTTTAACTTGGACATTTTTTCTTTTAGGGTGGTTATTATTAGGTACAAAATTTGCTTTAAAAACAGTAATTTCGGCAATTGTTTATCCTTTTTCGGTAATGCTTGGAACTTTTCTTCATGAAAATACTTTTTTAACTTTAGGTAGTTTAAGTGAGGTTAGTGGATCAATTAATATTTTTATTGCTGCGTTAATTGGTGGAGTATTAGTAGGGACTGGTGTTGGTTTAACTTTTTTAGGTGGTGGATCAACTGGTGGGGTAGATGTCATTATTTTAGCGTTACAAAAATTCTTTGGTTTTAAAACTTCCCATGTTTCATTTATTATTGATTCGGCAATTATTTTAATTGGTTTTATTTTTTCTAAGAATTTATCAGTTACTTTAATTGGGATAATTTCTGCTTTTGTAGCATCGATTATGATTAATCGTTTGTTTGATAGTGAATCTAATATGATTGTTAATATTATTTCTAAAAAGAATGAAGAAATTAATAGTTTTGTTATTGAAGAATTAGAAAGAGGTTCAACCATTATTAATGGAATAGGTGGATACACTAAAGATGAAGTAAATATTTTACAAGTTACTTT
The DNA here is from genome assembly GCA_000432895.1 of Firmicutes bacterium CAG:449. Lineage (GTDB taxonomy): Bacteria > Bacillota_I > Bacilli_A > RFN20 > CAG-449 > CAG-449. Next base: position 20,755 of record FR889421.1, read on the forward strand.
AGATATTAGAGAATACTATATTTTGATGGATATTATTGCTAAAGTTGATCCTTCTGCTTTTGTTACAGTCACTAAAGCGTCTTCTGTTAGAGGAGAAGGTTTTAAAGCTTTACAAGAACTTAATAAAGTAGGAAAAAAGAATGAAACAAAATAAATTTGAATTGATATCTTCTTATAAACCAACAGGTGATCAACCTCAAGCCATTGATAGATTAGTTGATGGATTAAATAAAAAACAAAAATTTCAAGTTTTACTTGGAGCAACTGGTACAGGTAAAACTTTTACAGTGGCTAATGTTATTAATAGAATTAATAAACCTACTTTAGTTTTAGTACATAATAAAACTTTAGCAGGTCAATTATACGCTGAATTTAAAGAATTATTCCCTCATAATCGGGTGGAATATTTTGTTTCAAACTTTGATTTTTATAAACCAGAAGCATATCTTCCTTCTACTGATACTTATATTGAAAAAAATGCTGTGATGAATGAAGAAATTGAAATTATGAGAGCTTCAGCGATTAATTCGGTTTTAGAAAGAAGTGATACAATTATTGTTGCATCAGTGGCCTCTATTTATGGATTAAGTGATCCTCAAGAATATCAATCTTTAGTTTTCTTTTTACATAAAGGTGAAGAAATTGATCGTAAAGATTTAATTAATAAATTAGTTGATAATCAATATTCTAGGAATAATTTGGATTTAACACCAGGTACTTTTAGAGTTAATGGTGATGTTATTGAAATTGCGCCCTCTTCAACAAGTGAATATGTTATTAAAATTTTATTAGATGAATTTGATACTATTGAAGAACTTGTTGCAGTTAATCCTTTAACAGGTGAAATTATTCATATGTATGAAGAATATCCAGTTTTCCCTAGCCATGAACATGCTTCTACACAAAAAAGAATTAATGAAGCGGTTCAAACTATTAAAGAAGAATTAAAAGAAAGATTAGAATATTTTCATGTTAATGGAAAATATTTAGAAGAAGAAAGATTATCACAAAGAACAAATCGTGATATGGAAACTTTACTTGAATTTGGTATGTGCCCAGGTATTGAAAATTATTCTCGTCATATTGATAAAAGAAAGCCAGGTCAAACACCTTTTACTTTATTTGATTATTTTCCAAAAGATTATTTGTTAATTGTTGATGAAAGCCATGTTAGTTTACCTCAAATAAGAGGTATGTATAATGGTGATAGAGCAAGAAAAGAAACTTTAGTTGAATATGGATTTAGACTTCCTTCTGCTTTAGATAATAGACCATTAAATTTTGAAGAATTTGAAAGCAAAATTAATCAAATTATTTGTACTTCCGCTACTCCAGGGGATTATGAATTAGAACAAACTGGTGGAGAAGTTGTCGAACAAATTATTCGTCCTACTGGACTTCTTGATCCTTTAATTGATGTAAGAAATGTTGAAAATCCAGTTTATGATATTATTGGAGAAGCCAAAAAAGTTATTGATAATCATGAAAGAGTAATGATTGTCACTATGACAATTAAAGATGCAGAAAATTTAACTTCTTATTTAAAAGAGCAAGGTTTAAAAGTTGTTTATTTACATAATGAAACTAAAACCTTAGAAAGAACAGAAGTTATTTATAATTTAAGAAAAGGTAAATATGATATTTTAGTAGGTATTAACTTATTAAGAGAGGGATTAGATATTCCAGAAGTATCTTTAATTTGTATATTAGATGCTGATAAAGAAGGCTTTTTAAGAAGTGAAAGATCTTTAATTCAAGTGATTGGTCGAGCCGCTAGAAATGAGCATGGTAAGGTTATTATGTATGCTTCAAAAGTTACTGATTCAATGCAAAAAGCAATTGAAGAAACTTCCAGAAGAAGAAAGATTCAAGAAGAATATAATCTTGAGCATCATATAACTCCAAAAACAATTATTAAAGAAATTCGTTTACCTTTAAAAATTAAAGATAAAGTTACTAATAAATCTAATAAACTGACTCGTAAAGAAAAAGAATCTTATATTAAACAAGTGGAAAAACAAATGCGTGAAGCGGCTAGAAATCTTGATTTTGAAAAGGCTTCTGAACTTAGAGATATTCTTTTTGAATTAAAAGGGGAATAGAATTTGAAGAAAAAGCAAATTAAATTGCTTTTTTTTCTTTTATATGCTCTAATCATTATATGATTAGGAGAAAGTTATGCAAAGAAAAAGTTTGTTTTTATTAATTCCTTGCTTATTATTTACTGGTTGCGAAGTTTCTTCATCATCTTTTGATAGTGACTCAAGTGAATCAATAAATAATTTTAATGGAGATTATATTCTTGATACATTAAACAAAATGACACAAGGCAATTTTACTTTAGAATATGTTTTAGGTGAAAATACTTTTCAAGATGTGATTACTAGTAAGTATTATTATATTGGCTATTTAAATAATGGAGCGATGTTATTAAATGCTTTAGATGATAAAGTATATGCTTATGATTATCAAATTGTAGAGAATAATGAAATTGAATTAAAAGGTCAAACTTTTAATGAAGAGCAAACTCGTCAAGAGTTAACTTCATTAGCTTTTATTAATAAATTATCAGATTTATCTTTAAATGGCATTTCTTTTGAAAAAATTGATGATAAGTATTATTCAAATAATACTAATTTAATCGAAAAATTATCATCTCAATTAGATTTTTCTTCTGGTCTTAGTCAAGTTGTATTTTATTTAGAAAATAATAATTTAACATTTGAGTTACAATATCAAGATGTTTTAACGAAAAGATATTATACTCCAGAAGGTGGAAAAGTTGCGATAAAAAATGTTTTGACTTCTTCGATAGAATGTGTTGATAAGTTTTTAAATGATTGGTCTAAGCCAACGGAAACACTTGAAAATAAAGCAAATAATTTATTTACTGATGTTTCATTTATTTCAGCAATTTATGATTATACTTTAGATTATAATAGAGCGTTATTACATGGTTATAGTAATGTTGATTTATATTCTTCTTATATTAGAATAACCACTATTAATGAAGAAAATGTTCCTTATGTAGAAACATATAAAAAGATTAATGATAATGATTTAAAACTAATTGGTGTTAATGGTAAAAATGAAGTTGTTAATCAAGATACTACTAAAAAATATTCTTCTTTTAAATTAGTGGGTAAGGATGGATTTGAATTAGATAAATTTAGAAAACTTAATAATGATGATCGTTATTATATTTATCTTGGTTCATCCGCGCAGGCTTTAGCGTATTCAATTACTCAAGCAAATATATTTGCTAAATATAAATGCTTAAAAATTCAAGTGGAAGTAAATGATAATAAAGTAACTAATATGCATTTTTTTACAGGAATTATGCAAGATAAAGATACTGGTGAATTCTTTTATTATCGTATAGACACTTCTGTTAATGAAGCTAATATCATTACTGATGTAAGTAAAAAAACTCCTTCTAAAGATGATGAAGAAATTAAATCATATTTAAATAAGGTTAATTCATCTTCATTTGTAATTGAAAGTATTGATTCAGCTTGGGAAGGTGGAAGAAAAACTTATCTAAGTAAAAAAGATAATTATTTTATTAAAGAAACTTATTATATTTCTGACGGTGAAAAAAATGGTTTAGAAAAGGCAGAAGTTTATTATCAAAAAGATGATAAGACATATTGTTTTAGTTTTGATGATTCCTATAATGTCACTTTAAATAAACAAATTAGTAAATCAATTAATGAAATTGTTAATTTTTCTATTTCTAGTGAAATTCTTTTAAAAAAAGATAATTATTTATACACAACAGGTGATATTATTAATTTAGGTGATAGCTTAGGAATTATTTCTTATCCATTATTTATTGATCCATCTTCTTTGAGAATGAATATTGTTGATAGTAGCATTTCTTCTTTAGAATATACTTATGGAGGAAATGGGTTTACTGGAAATGAAAAATTAACTTTTACTTATGGTGATTTTGTTATTCCAGAAACTTTAATTAATAATCTTAATAAATCTATTCCTTCTACTACTTCAACATGGAAAGATTATTTAAATGGATGGATATATAAAGAGTTAGTTAAATCATTTTCAGAGGAAATAGCAAATAAAGTTCCTTATTTATATGATTCAATATTTGATGGTGTTGATGGATTTGATTGTTATGAAAATGATGCTAATGATTTCTTTATTTACTCTATGGTTAAGGATAATGATTATATTATAAAATATAAAAATTACTTATTATCTTTAGGATTTAATCAAGATAATAATATATTTATTAAAGATAACCTGAAACTGATTGTTGGTGATTCTTTAGATGATTTTTTACATATTTCTGTAATTTAAGGAGGCTTATATGAAAAAAAGATTAATTTTATTAACATTGTTATCAATGTTTATGGTTGGATGTGATAATAATCCATCTACTAGTAGTAATCAAACTACTTCATCGATTGTTAATGATATTCATGTTGAATCTATTGAAATAACAAATAAAGAAGTGACTACTTTAAAAGTTGGTCAAACTTTAGCGCTTAATGTAAAAGTTTTACCTAGCAATGCCACTAATGATTTAATTAACTATTCTTCTAGTGATGATAAGGTTGCATCTGTTTCTTTTAATGGAGTAATTACTGCAAAAAGTAAAGGAACTTGTACAATTACTGCTTCTAGTGATGATGGTAAGAAAGAAGATACATTAACTATTAATGTTATTGAATCAACAGTTAGTAGTTTTGAAGCTAGTTTTGCTAGTGAAGTTGATACAGTTACTTCTAATGGAACTTTATTTTATAAATTAATTTTAAATAAAGAATATAAATTGAATTTTTCTTTTTCTTCCACAAATAAAGAAGATGAAATTGTTGAATGTGAATTTAATTTAGATGGTTATTGTTCATTTGAAAATAATACTTTAAAAACGTTAAAAAAGGTGGATGCATTATTAGTTACTTTTAAAGTAAAAGGTACTTCTTTAAAGAAGGAATTTAATGTAAAAATTATTAATGAAGGTGAAAAAGATATTTCAGAAGTTCTTAATCTTTTAGAAAGTTCTATTAATAAAGAAGATCAAAATGATATTGCTTCTTATAAAATTAATTTAGATATTAATACTTTGGATGTTTATGAAAATAGAACACATTTAGTACAAGAAACAGATTATGATATTTATAAATCAACTTCTGATCGTTATATGTTAGGTTCTACAACTGGTGTTTCAACTTTTACTAGTGCGGAAACTAAAGTTAGTAAAATGACAAACATATATTATCAAACTTTTAAAGGAATGTCAGAAGATGGTAATTATTATGAATATCAAATTGATAATGATGGAAATCATTTAACATATCCTTTAAAGAAACAAATTGTTACTTCTGTTAGTGATAAAAATAGTCAAATTACTAGAAGTGATGCTTTAAATGAATCAACAAAATTTAGTATGAATAGTCATTTGGGTCTATCTAGAATTGCTCGTTTCCAATTTACTGGTTTATATGAAAATTCAATTGGTAAAGGCTCTAAACCATTATATTTTGGTATGGATGGTAGAAAGAATTTATCAATTACTCAAGAAGGTAATGTTATTAAAGCAGATACTTTCTTTGTTGATGAAAAAGTTTCTTCTGTAAGTAAAGGAAAAGTATATTTTAATCATAGTGAATATACTTTTGATGATAATGAAACATTAATTACTATTAAAAATACTTCTTATATTTATGATAATACCGCTTTTGATTTTACAAATAATATTTTAAACAATAAAGATAATTATATAGAAAGTTATAGTTTAACTTATAGTCATGTTTTTGGTGAAATTAAAACTCAAGAAATTAATCCTTTAGATCCTCAAAATTTATATTTTACTAGTTATACACCAATTTTAGTTGATAAAAATGGTAAAAAGGTAACTGAATTTGTCGTGGGTGAACAATATTATATAAGTTATGAAAATCAAAGTCCAAAGATGGCAACAAGTTATATAGATAGCTTAATTATTGATGATCTTTCTAATAAAGTCGTGGCAACTATTAATAATGAAGGAAAAGGTATAATTATTAATAAATCTGGAACTAGCAAATTAACTATTTATTCTACAAAAAATAGAATTAAAACTGAATTAATTATTAATGTTGGTGTCAGTTTACCTTCTGCAATCAAAGGATATATTAATGATCAAGAAGTAAGTGAAACAAGTATGAATGTTGGTGAAACTATTGATAATATTGTATTTAAAGTTTTACCTAATGATGCATCTAATGAAATTGAAGTAACTACTTCAGGAGTTGGAACATTAACTAATAATGGTTCATCATATTCTTTCACTAGTTTAGAAGAAGGAAAATGTGTTATAACAGCAAAAAGTAAAATTAATGATGTTTCCACTACTTTAGTTATAAATGTAAATAAAAAGCAAACTGGTGGTTCATTTATGGATAATTTAATTGGTGGAGTGTATTCATGTAAAGATAGTAAAGATATTTATGAAGGAGGAGATTGTTATTCAAATAAATTAGAAATTATTTCTAAAACAGAAGCAAAATTTTCTTTTGAATCTTGTTTTTCAAGTAAAATTTACCAAATTAAATCTAATATTGTTATTGATGAAACAAATAAGACTATTACCTTTACTTCATTTGAATTAGGTGATGATTATAAAGTATATGTTGATAGTTTTATGCCGCTTATTAAACAAAATGTAGCATTTAAAATTTCTAGTGATGCAAGTGAAATTGAATTAAATCTTATTGGTATTGATGGTGATTCTGAATATGATTACTCTACATTGGATTCTGCAATAACAACAGTTTATACATTTAAAAAGGAAAAATAAATTATGAAAAAGAAATATTTATTAATCTCAATAATTTCAATCATTTCATTTGTTGGATGTGATGAACAAATTACTGAGGAAGTTGCTTCTCAAGAAAAAGTAGTTTCTTTATTAAGTAAAATAGATGAAAATAAAATCAACGCGTATTCTTTTACTGATCGAAATTATGCTTATAATTTTTATAATAATTCTAAATATGCAGTAACTGGTAATCCTAAAACTGGACTTATCAATTATTATGCTAAACATCAATTTAAATTATTTAATAATAATGTTGTTAATGATGATATTGAAGTTACTAGTTTAGATGGGGTGGAAACTACAAAAGATTGTTCTACTGCTCTTGCAAAAGGACAAATCTATTTAAAAGATGATTATGTTTATGATTATTTTATTAAAGATGAAGATTCTTTTGTTAATTGTTATGAAATAGATGCTTTTACTTCTTTTGATACATATTTTAATTATTTATCTATTATTGGGATGGCTCAATCTGCTTTTAGTGATCCTAGTACTTATTTTCCTGAAACAAGTGGATATTCTACTCCTAAAATAGAAATTACTACTAGTGAAGGAATTGAAACATATAAAATAGGTTCTTCTTATGCAGGTGATTCTAGTTATAAACCATATATTATTGATTTTGAAATTGTATATAATAGTAATACTCATACCTTTAACAAAATTATGTATAAAGAAAGAAGTATGTTTGCTTCTTTAGATGATGATTATGAAATAGGGACTTCTTCACTTGCTATTTACACTATTACTAATTTAGAATTTGGGGATAGAACTGAATATAATGGAAATTACTATTCTTTAGATGATATTAAAGAAGATAGTATCCATAATGCTCCTAAAAAGATTGTTGATGTTTCTTCTTTTGAAGATGGTAATTTACCAGATGAAACAGTTTTAAATATTTTTAGAAATATCTATGCTTATTCTAATCATGTTAGACAAATAAATTATTCTATGTTATATCATAATGCATTTGATTTTGCTAATACTGATCGCCCTGATTTTGGTGATGCATACTTTGTTGGAAAATTAGTCTCTTATAAAAATAATATTGTTGATAATAATGGATATATTCAACTTGCAGATAAAAATGATCAACCTGTAGGGGATAAATATAATTATCGTATTTTTAGTAAAGTTATTGATGATTTAATTGTTAAAGGAGGAATTTTCTCTAAATATATTACTTCTAGTTTTGCTTGTGTTAGTAAAAATAGTGTCACTAGTTCTCGAGATTATTTAGATGCTAATCCTTTATATTGGCCAGAAATTAAAGAAATTTATAATGCATTTTCTTTGTATAATTTAGGTAATAATAGACTAGATGGTGGTGAAACATATCAAATTAATGTTTCTGGAACTAAAAAAGGTACATCCTTAGAAATAAAAGGACAAATTCATTATCGTGCTTCTACTTTTACGGTAGAAAATGTTGATACATTTACTTTTAATATTGAAAATGATAAGTTGATGTATTGTAAATTTAATTCAACTGGAGAAACACGTAGTGATGGTAAATACACTGATATATATGAAGCAAAATTTGTTCATGCCGATAAAGAAGATTTTATTGGTGAAGAGATGAATTTTGATGATATAAATACTCAAGTTACTATGGAAGATTTTGCAATTATTTAAAGGAGCCAGTATGAAAAAAATATTTTATTCTTCACCAATTTGCCATAACACATTTTTAATTGATGATTATCGTATCAGTGTGATTAAAGATGGTGTTATTAGAGTGGAAAAAGATCCAAAAAAGAAGTTTAATGATGAAATAAGTCAATTTGCTTTTGTTAGAGATTTTCCTTTTAATGAATTTAAAGTTAATAAGGGTGAAAATGAAATATTATTTACTTTTAAAGATTATATTTTTGTTTTTAATAAAAATGAGCAATATATTCTTTATCAAGGTAAAAAATTACTAATTAATAATAATGAAAATTTAATGGGTACATATTCTACTGTTGATGGCATGGATGGTGAAGTATGTATATCAGATAAAACTGGTAGGACTCTTTCTTATGGAGTATGCTCAAAAAATGGCGTGGCAGTTATTGATGATAGTGATTCTTATTGTTTAAATAAAAAATA
>FR889421.1:29687-44584 GCA_000432895.1 Firmicutes bacterium CAG:449
TAAAAAATATGAATTTACAAAAAGAAATAATGATGAAGTAGATTATTATATTTTCTTTTTCCCAAATAATTATTTAGGAGCAATTAAAGCTTTATTTGATATTTGTAATTATCCTCCATTACTTCCAAAGTATGCTTTTGGTAACTGGTGGAGTAGATATCATCCTTATACTCAAGATGAATATCTTCATTTAATGAATAATTTTAATGAAGAAGGTTATCCTTTTACTGTGGCAACTTTAGATATGGATTGGCACTATTCAAGTGGATTTCATGAAGCAAACTTATTTAAAGATCTTGGTTTACCAAAAGAAGAATTTATTGATAAAAACACTAATAAATATTATGTTTCCAGCTGGAAAGATGAATCAACTGGTTCCATTGGATGGACTGGTTATACATTCAATAAAAAATTGTTTCCTAATTATAGAGTAATGTTAAAAGATTTAAAGAAGATGAATCTTGCTATTACTTTAAATCTTCATCCAGCAGATGGTATTGCTTTTTATGAAGATTGCTATGAAATCATGAAGAAAACTCTTAATTTAAAAATTAAGAAAAAAGAAACAATTCCTTTTGATTTAGCAAAAGAAAAATTTAGAACAGCTTATTTTGAAAAAATCTTAGCTAAATATCAAAAAGAAGGCGTGGATTTCTGGTGGATTGATTGGCAACAAGGAGAAAATTCTTCTTTACCTGGACTTACTCCAATGTGGTTATGTAATCATTATTTCTTTTTAGAAAATAGTCGTTTTAATGATCGTCCTCTAATTTTATCTAGATATGCGGGAATTGGTTCTCATCGTTATCCTCTTGGCTTCAGTGGTGATTCTTTTCAAACTTATGATTCTTTAAAATTTTTAATTAAAACTACGGCTATTGCAAGTAATGTTGGTTTTTCTTATTGGAGCCATGATATAGGTGGACATATGCTTGGTATAAAAGATGGAGAACAATTCTTAAAATTTATCCAATTTGGAGTGTTCTCACCTATTAATAGACTTCATTGTTCATGTGAAGAAATTTATGATAAATCTCCTTTAATGTATTTAAAAGGTTATGGAGATATAATGAAAAAATATCTTCGTTTACGTCATAAAATGATTCCATATATTTATAGTTTCTCATTTGTTACTAATTTAAAAGGGGTACCTTTAATTAGTCCTTTATACCATTATTATTTTGAAGAAGAATGCTATCATCACGAAAATGAATATATTTTTGGTAAAGATTTACTTGTTAGACCATTTACTGAAAAAGCAAATCAAGATGGATTTAATTGCTTCAAAATGTACTTTCCTGATGAATATTATGATTTATTTTATGGTTACCATTATAAAAAAGGTAATTATGAATTAGCTAGAGAAAATGATTCATTACCTGTTTTTATTAAAAAAGGGGCTTTCTTTATTTTAGATAGTCGTAATGAAAATAATTTAATTGATAATCCTTCTAAAGTAGATGTTATTACTTCTACAGGTGAAAGTGAATATGATTTCTATGAAGATAATAATGATAATAATGTTTTAATTACTCATTTTGTAAATACCAATGAAAATAATAAACAAAAAATTAATATTTCTTTTTCAGGAAACCAAGATGTCTTTAATAAAAATAGAGTATATCGTTTCAAAATCTTAAATTTACATAAAAATATAACAATCAATATTAGAAATTTAGATTTAATTTATCAATATGAACAAGGTGAATTCTTAGAATTTGCTGTAACTAATTTATCTTTTGATAAAAAAGCCACAATTAGTTTGAATTATCAAGAAGATAATTTTAGTGAAATGAAAACTAATGTTTTAAGAAGAATCAATTATATTGATGATATTAATGATGTTAGATATGATTTATCTCTTGCTATTAATAAATGCTTAAATGCTGAAGAAATGCAAATTAAGATAATAACAAGTAAATTAAAAGATATTAATAAAAAAGCATTATTAGAAGTGTTATCTTATTATTTGTAAAGCTCTTGAAAAAGAGCTTTTTATATATTAAAAAACACTTTTTAAAGTGTTTTAGTAAGTATCGTTATATAATTATCAGAATTAAATTTTTTCATTTCTTTCATTAAATCTTTTTGGTTATTACTTAAAGCAAAGACAGTTGAACCTGATCCAGACATCATAACCATATCAAAACCATCATTTTTTAAAGTATCAATTATTTCTTTAATTTTAGGAACTAAATTAATTGCACATGGTTGTAAAACGTTTTTCATTTCTTCTTTAACGATTTGATCATTACCTTCTTCTAGTCCTTGAATAAGTCTTTCAATATTACTTTTTTCAGGTTTAGGTTCTAATAAATCAAAATCATCATAACAATTTTTAGTGGATACTCCTTCAAGAGGTTTAACTAAAAGAACATGATATTGTTTTTTCATATTAATAAATTCAAGTTTTTCACCAATTCCACGACATCTAGTAGGTTTATTATAAAGGCAAAATGAAACATCGCCTCCAATGGATTTAGCTATCTCTATTAAGTCTTCATCTTTTACTTGTAATTTTAAAGATTTAATAACTCCATTAATAACCGCGGCAGCATCAGCACTTCCTCCACCTAAACCAGCACGCATAGGAATTCTTTTATAAATATGAATTAAATAATTTTGTGAAAAATGAATTTTATCTTTAAATTTATTAAAAGCAATACTTGATAAATTAGATTGATCAGTAGGTAAATCCATATCATTACTTGTAATATATGTTTCATAATCTTTTGGTAATTTATCTAATTCTAATGTATCGTGTAATTCAAGAGGAATAGTAACCATATCAATGTTATGATAGCCATTATCTAATTTATCATAAACATTAAGGGCTAAATTTATTTTGGCATAGGCTTTAATTGTTGTGACCATGAATAGTATCTCCAGAATAGTGTATACGAGCTTTTCCCTTTGTTTCGATTCCACCCATTGCTCCAGAGATAGTTTTATTAATAACTTCTTTAGGAGAAACATATTCTTTTACTGATGTTAATGAAACAATACTTGCGACAATTATTGGGTCTAATAAATGAATATTTTCTCTAGTAGGTGAAGAAGCAAAATTTGCTCCATTAGAAATTAAAGCTTCATAATTTGATTGGCATGCACCGGCAATAATTACTAATGAATCTAAGTCAGGATAAAGTTTTCGAGCTTGTTGCACTGCACTTACAAAATTAAATGAATTTTCATAAGTTGTCAAGTCATCTGGGTTTTGTTTATAATCTAATTTTAAAAAGTCGTGCCCAGTGATAACTAGAACATCATATTTGTCTTCATTTAGTAAAGAAAAAATTGCACTAGGTATTAATTTTTCTTCTAAATAAATGCATTTAGCATTTATATGATATTTATTATATGCTTCTTGAGCTTTTTTCATGTAAGTCTTATCTCCATCAATATGAAGAACTTTTCCTGAAGCCACATTAGGATTAAACTCTAAATATGGTAAATGAATAGTTATCTCTTCATTATATGGTCTTAAATCTTCTAAAGAACTATCAGCAATTAATCGATAATCTAGTCCTTTTAAAATATATTTATTATTTTTAATTCCCACGATTTGAAAAATAATATCGTTTTTATAAGAATTTCTAGTAACTAAATCATAAAGTTTCACATTATTCACCTAATATATGTTTATTAAATATAAAAATAAAAGTGAGTTTTTATCTAGATACTTGGTAATTTATTTTGTAAAATGTACTTATGAGATTAGATAAATTTTTAAAAGTATCACGTTTAATTAAAAGAAGAACGATTGCTAAAAGTATTTCAGATTTAGGATTTGTGAAAATTAATGATAAAATTGCTAAACCTTCTAGTGAAGTAGATGTAGGGGATATTTTAGAATTATCTTTAGGCGAAAGAAAAGTTGTAGTTAAGATAAAAAATATAAATACCATTACTAGTAAGAAGGCTTCACAAGAAATGTATGAAATATTGTTAGATGAACAAATTTGAAAAAAACACTTTTTAAGCATTACTTAAAAATAAAAAATGCCTAATTTTAGGCTTTTTTAGTATATAAAAGTGTGATAATTTTAATGTATTGTCAATGAAAGCGATTACATATATAATTAAATTATAAGATATCGTCTGCATATCTTTAATTAAAGGAGAGAAAATAGATTATGAAAAAAATGCCTATTTTGGTAATATCTAGTTTCTTATTGTTAGGTGTTGTCACTGGATGTGGAGAGCAAAATCCTACTACTTCTGAAACACAAGAAGTAAAAAGTGTAACAATTAATAATAAGTCTGGAATATTAACAACTGTTTATGGAGGATCGACTACTTCATTAAAAGCAACAGTTGATGGCCCAAAGGGTGCAGGAGTAAATTGGTCTTCTTCTAATGAACAAGTTGCTACTGTTACAAATAAAGGAGTTGTAAGATTCTTAAATATTGAAAAAGATTCAACTGTTAAAATTGTTGCAACAAGTAAAGATGATTCAACAAAAAGTGATGAAGTTGAATTTACAGTAAAACATAGTCCAATTGATTTAAAAACATCACGTGGTATTCAAGATGCTTCAGATATTGAAACAGATGGTATTACTACAATTACTGGTGATACAGCATTAATGTTTAATGGTGTCTATGATACAAAATGGTATGTTGAAGCAACTTTCTTTATTAATGAACTTTCTGAATCAGATCCATTCCCAAAAGTCGGTCTTATGAGTATCGATAATGAAAATGGTTTCTGGAATGAAAAAACTGAATTAAGACCAGAAGGTACAAAAAATGCTTATTTCTACCTTGATACAAACAAGGCTAGTGCTGGAAGTGGTTGGAATGGATTAAACTTTGTAACTCAAAATGAAGAATTAACCGATTGGGATTGGAATCATCAAACAGGTGGATTCAGTGTTGATTCTAGTGATGCAGCTCAAAAAGATGGCGAATTCACTATGGGTTTATTAAGAGATGGTATTGATTACTATTTATTTGCTAAAAAAGGTGAAAGTGCTTATTGCTATAAACATGTAATTTATACTGGAATTAGTGCTTCTACAAGTAGTTATGCTTTATTTGGTGGCTGGAATGTTGGCTATACTGCACTTAACTTTAAATCATTTACAGGTGAGGAAGTTGATAAATTATATGAATCTCCAACTACATTAACAGTTAACGCTTCTGAAGATTATGTTTTCCTTAATGATACATTACAATTAAGAGCTACTACTGATAAAATTTTATCTAAAATTACTTATGAATCAGCTAATGAAGATATTGTTACTGTTGATGAAACTGGTTTAATTTACGCTAAAGCAACTGGTGATGCAACAATTAAAGTTAAAGCAGGAACAATTGAAAAAGATATTTTAATTCATGTTACTGACAATCCTGATACAAAAGTTGAATTAGATGGTAATATGAATGATAAAATTTATACAGAAAACGTTAAAACAAATAAATATCGTTTATCTAAAGATGCAAATAAATATATTGATTTCTATACATCAAGAAATGTTTTAGGTATTTATATCTTTGCTGATTACTATACTGATCAAATTAAACATGAAAATGAAGGTAAAAACTTCTGGGAAGTTGATAACTTTGAATGTAGATTTGGTTGTGATGAAGATCCATATATTGCTGAAGCTGGTAATTTTGGTCAATTCTATATTGGTGTAAATGGTGAAACAAACTTTGATAGAAGATATATTGGTGATTTTGTAACTAATGAAACTACATCTTTAAATAATGTTAAATTTGAAGTATTTGTTCCTTATGCTTCATTAGCTACTTTAAATTCTAATATTAATAAAGATTCAAATATTTATGTTTCATTTGGTTATAATCCTGTTAATGGTTGGATTGCAGGAAAAGGCTTTGGAAGTGAAAATAAATTTGATCATTTAGCAATTACTTCTGATGGTTTTGCTTATTATAATGGTACAACTTTAACACATTGTTCAACTCAACATGCTTATACAGATTGGAAAACAATAAATGAAGTTTCTTGTACTGCAGATGGTGAAAGAACAAGAACATGTACAATTTGTAATCATGTTGATACAGAAGTTATTAAAAAAGGTGCACATACTTATGACTATGAACATGCTACAGTTGTAACTCCTTCAACATGTACTACTCATGGAACTGGTACAGCAAAATGTACAACTTGTGGAAAAACTTATGAAAATGTTGAATTACCATTAGATCCTAATAATCATAATGGACATGATTTTGAAAACGGAATTTGCGATTGTGGTGTATTATTTGATCCAACAGGAACAAGTACAACTAATGGGGCCCCTACATATTATTTTAGAAACTGGGGACATTATGATGCTAAAAAAGGTTGGTGTGCAGAAAGTCTTGATCGTTGGGATTCAAATAAGTTCCAAATTAGATTAGATGGATCAGAAGATTTTGATGTCGAATGGAACTTTAAAAACTATACAAACGGAACTACAAATGATGCTAACTTTGTTGCTGAAGTATATTCAAATGTATCAGGAGATATAAATAAAACATTTGATGATAACTGGACTAATGGTGGATTAACAATGCGCGCTGACTGGTGGGCACAAAATCCATGGTATGTTTCCCATGAAACAACATATAATGATGATTTTGGGGCTAAATATAAAACAGCAGATTATAATCCAGAAGGATATACAGGAGATCTAAATGCAATCCTTAATTTCTTAAATGATAGTAGCGTTAGATTTACTGTTTCTTATAAAGCAGCTACTGGTAATATTGAAGCATATGCTTATATTACTCATAATGGAACAGAAGATACTGTTATCAATACATACAAAGCAAATACAAAAGGATATAAAGGTGCAATGGTTGTTTCCTTAGGCTGTAACTGGTCAAAATTAACAAATGTATCTGTTAAAGTTAAAGGCAAATTAATGTCATCTAATACTCTTTAATAGTTTAAATTAACTTAAAAAGCACGATAATTTAATTTATCGTGTTTTTTTGACGAAAAAATCAATTTATTTTGTATTATTAGTGTAGGAGATATTTTGTGGAAAAGATTAATAGCGCTATTATACATGATTTAACTTCTTCTAATAGAGATAAAATGGAATATGCTTTTATGAAAATATATAACAAATATGCATATTTAGTTTATTATTTATCTTTAGAAATTGTTAGAAGTAAGTTATTAGCTGAAGAAGTTACTAATGAAACATTTTTAAAACTTTATGAAAATAGAAATAAATTAAAAGTTGAAAAAAATGTTAAATATTTTTTAGTGAAGGTTTGTAAAAATCTTTCCATCAATAAATCTTTAGAAGAGAAAAAATACGCTTCTTTAGATAAAGAGATATTTGAAGCAAAAAAGAAAGATTACTTTTTTGATTATATTGAGAAATTTAAAGATTTTTTATCTAAAGAAGAAATTGATTTAATTGTTTTGCATCTTTTGTATGAGTTTACTTTTAAAGAAATTGCTAAAGATAAATCGACTACTGTTGATGTTATTTCATCTAGATATCGTCGAGCGATATTGAAAGTGAAACAGCATTATAAAGGAGAAAGTTTATGAAATTAAAAGATGTTATTAAAAAAGATTTTGAAAATAAACTAGATGTAAATTTTTCTTTTGATACTACTCAACTTGATGATAATCCAAAAAAATTTGATTTTAATAAGTTTTTTAAATGGTTAACTTTATCTATTGTTTGTATGTTGATTGCTGTACCTCTTATTAGTTTTATATATGCTGGATTGCAAATAAATGAATCAGTAAAAATGATTAATAGAAATTATTCTAAAAATGAACTTCGCTTAGTGGAGGAAAGCAGTTTTAAACCTTTAAATAATGTTGATCGTAATAACAGTAATGAGATTTTTCCAGTCTCTGAAGAATATAAATATTGTATTAATGATTTTTCAAATAAAATTTATAGTTTATTAGAAGATGATAATTTATCTTTTTCACCTTTAAGTTTATATACTACTATTGAATTATTATCATTGATGGGTGATTCAAATATAAAAACTAGTATTAATTCATTATTTAATCTTCATGAAGAAACTAGATACACTAGTTTAAAGAATATGTTGAAAACTAATTATATGAGTAATGAAAATGGCTCTTTAAGAATGGCTTCTAGTTTATTTATTGATAATAAAGAAGATATTAATATGGATTTAATTAATGATTTAACTAATTATTTTGTGGAGTGTTTTTCATTATCTTTTCAAAATAAAAATGATGTTAATAAAATTGTTTTATGGGCAAATAATCAGATGAATGAAAATAATTATCTTTCATATGGTGATTTAATGATTGATGATTTAACTAGTTTTATTTTAATAAATACTTTATTTTTTGATAATAAATGGTCTTTTATGTATAAAGACTCTAGTAATGGTATTTTTTATAATGATAATAAAGAAGAAAAAAATATAGAATTTATGAATCATACTTATTTTAATGAATATTTTTATGATTATGAAGATTATATTTCTTTTTATGATTATTATAAAAACGGATTTAAAATTAAATATATTTGCAGTAAAAACGGAAATAATTTGTTTGATATGATTGATTATAAAAATGTGTTTTTTGATCAAGAGGTTAATAAAAAAGAATGCAAAACTATTGATTTAACTATGCCAATTTTTTCTCAAAATAGTAATTTAGATTTTACTTCTTATTTAAAAAAATTGAATTTAGATTGCTTGTTAAATACTAGTGGATTTAATAATATTTATACTAATGAAAATAATAATGTTAATTTAACATATTTAAAACAAAAAAATGAAATTAGTTTTTCTAAAGATGGAACTAAAATCAAAACTGTAACTTTTGGTTTAGCGGGTAATAGTAAAACATCTCAACCTATAGTAACTTTAGAGGTTAAATTAAATAGACCATTTATTTATGTAATTTATGATAATAATGATTTACCTTTATATGTCGGAAATGTAAATAGTCTTTAATAAAATGTATAGAAAAATTAAACTTGTCAATAATTAATTTAGTACAACATAAGTTTATATTGAAAGGGTTTGATTTTAATGGATAAATATTCTTTAGAAGTTCAAAAAATTATGTCACAAGCCGAGACAATTGCTTTTAGTTTTGGTCATAGTTTAGTAGGAAGTGAGCATCTTTTATTAGCAATTTTAAAAAATGATACTTTGTTAACTAAAGAATTAAAAAATTATAAGATAACATATGAATCTTTATATAAAAAAATTAAAAATTTGTATCCATGTCATGATGATGAACCTTTGTATATGGAATATACAATAGAGTTAAAAAATTTAATGGAAAATGCTTTAACTATTTCACTTCAATATCATGAAAATCAAGTTTCTACTTCTTCATTAAGTATTGCCTTATTAATTTATGAAAATTCTTTAGCAGTGGATATGTTAAAGAAAATGAAAGTTGATATTTATTTGCTTAGTCAAAAAATTGATAATAAAATGCTAAGAAAAAGTGAATTAGATATGTTAGTGATTTGCATAATTTATCATTAGTTAAATCTGATCCATTGATTGGTAGAAATGATGAGATGCAACAATTAATTAATGCTTTATCAAGAAGAAATAAACCTAATGCCATTTTAGTTGGTGAACCAGGAGTGGGTAAAACTGCTTTAGTGGAAGAATTAGCTAAACGTTTATTAGAAAATAAAATACCTTCTTTGAATGGAAAGATGATATATGAACTTGATTTAGCCTCTACTGTTGGAGGAACTAAATATCGTGGTGAATTTGAAGAAAAAGTTAAAAAGATTTTAAAAAAAGTTATTGAAGATGGTAATGCTATTCTTTTTATTGATGAAATTCATAATGTTATTAAAGCGGGAGGAGCAGAAGGAGCAATCGATGCTTCAAATATTTTAAAACCATATTTAAGTCGTAATGAAATACAAATTATTGGAGCGACCACAGAAGATGAATTTCAAACAATTTTTGAAAAAGATAAGGCTTTGAAAAGAAGATTTCAAATTATTAAAATGCTTCCTTCGAGCAAAGAAGAAACGCTTAAAATTTTATTGCATACCAAAAATTTATATGAGAAACATTATAACATTACTATTGATGATAATTTGCTTCCTTATATTGTAAATGTTAGTGATAATTATTTACCAACTTTGTTTTTTCCTGATAAGGCATTAGATATTTTAGATAATTCTTGTGTGATTGCCAATAAAAAATTAACTATGGATAATATTAATTCGACAATAGAAAATTATTATAAAATTAATGTGAATATGTCAAATAAAAGTGATTTAGCTTTAAAGAAAATCAAAGAAAAAATAGTTGGTCAAGAAGAAGCTCTTGAAAAAATTCAACAAGCTTTAACTCTAGTTGATAAGAATATTTATGATAAAGATAAACCTCTTTTAAGTATGCTTTTTATTGGTCCATCCGGAGTAGGAAAAACTGAGATTAGTAAAATTATTGGAGAAACTTATTTTTCTAATGAGAATATTATTTATTTCGATATGTCTAGTTATCAAGAATTTGGTTCATTAAATAAATTAATTGGTTATTCTTCAGATAATAATTCTAAATTAGTTAGAGAACTAAAAGCACATCCAAAGAGTTTAATTATTCTAGATGAGATAGAAAAAGCAAGTAATGAGGTTTTAGATTTTTTCTTACAAATATTTGATCAAGGTTTTTTTGATTCAAGTAAAGGGGAAAGAATAGATTGCAAAAATGTGATGATTATTATGACTAGTAATTATGGTTTTGATAGTAATTTATCAATGAAATTAAATTTAAATAATAATATTTTATCAGAGAATTTTGTTTTAAAGAAATTGCAAAATAGATTTCGTTATGAATTTCTTTCACGAATTGATGAAATAGTTGTCTTTTCATTTTTAAATAATGATATTCAAAAAGAAATTGCTAAAAATTATTTAAATAGTTTAGGAATGGAGTTTTCTTGCTTAGATGATGTTCTTATTCATAGTAAAGAAGAATATGATAAATTTGGTGCTAGATTGATTAAAAGAGATTGTAAAAAAGCTATTTTAAATAAATTTAAAGAAGAAATGAAAAATTAAAATTTTTTAAAATAAATCTAAAAAATTTACTAATTAATATATTGTAAGGATTTTTTAAGTTTTCATTAATTTGCTTTACAAGTAAACTCAAAATCTTGTACAATTTGAATGCGCAGTTAGTGAAGAACTGCTCACCTTCTGTTAATTAATTTTATTAACCAGAAGTCCATAGGAGGTGTAAATATGAAAAAGTACGAGATTATGTATATTCTTAAAGCTAATCTTGAAGATGCTGATCGTAACCAATTAATTGGTAAATTACACGAGATTCTTTGTTTAGAAGGCGGAAAAATTGAAAACGTCAATGAATGGGGTCTTAGAGATTTTGCATACGAGATTAATGGCGATAAAAAAGGATATTACGTTGTAGTCACAATTAGTACAGATTCTATTGCAGGTATCAATGAATTTGATCGTATTGCAAAAATCAATGCTAATGTTGTACGTAGCTTAGTTATTGCTAAATAATTAAAAATCCTTAAATAAAAGGAGGAAATGATTATATGATTAATCGTGTTGTTTTAGTAGGACGTCTTACCAGAGACCCAGAGTTAAGAAAGACCGCGAATGGTATGTCTGTTGCATCCTTCACTGTTGCAGTAGATAATAGAACAAAAGGCCCAAATGGTGAGAAAACTACAAGTTTTATTCCATGTACTGTATGGAATCAACAAGCTGAGAACACAAGTAAATTTGTTCATAAAGGTTCACTTGTTGGTGTTGAAGGTAGATTAAATCAAAGATCTTATGATTCAAAAGATGGTCGTAAGGTTACAGTAATAGAAGTTATTTGTGATTCCGTTCAATTCTTAGAATCTAAAAATTCTTCACAAGTAAGAGAAGATAGTGGATATTCTCCAGATCTTATCCCAAATGATGACATTGAAGAAAAGAACACTTCATCTATTGATGTTGCTGATGATGATTTACCATTCTAATAATCTGCGTTAATCGCAGAAGAAAGGATAATTATTATGGCTTTTAAGAAAGTTAGAGCAAAAAAGAAATTCTGTATTTTCTGCAAAAATAAAAATGCTGAAATTGACTATAAAGATGTTGAAACATTAAAGAAATTTGTTGCACCTAATGGAAAAATTTCTCCACGTCGTGCTACAGGTGCTTGTGCTAAACACCAAAGAGCAATTGCTGTTGCAATTAAACGTGCAAGATATATGGCTTTATTACCATACATTGCTGATTAATTTAATTAAGCTCCGTAGTTTAAACGGAGCTTTTGTTTACTTATGAAAAAAAATATTAGATATATAACAGATGGTGCATTAATTGTTGCTATTTATGCGATATTCTTATTAGTATGTCGTTTTTTTAGTAATGGTTTGGAAGAAAGTGTATATTTTATTTTACCAATTCCTTTAATCATTTATGGTAGTAAATATAATTTAAAAGATTCTTTAATAGTTTTACTTGCTACAATAGGTTTATCTTTTTTATTAATAAATCCATTTAATGCTTTATTTTATATTTTACCAACAGGTATTTTAGGTGTTGTTTATCCTCTTCTTGAAAAAAGAAGATTACCAATATCTTTACAAGTCTTGATTGTTACTTTGTTTTATTTTTTAATTAATTTATTTACGATGGTTATTTTTGCTCATCTATTAAATTATGATATTGTAGAAGATTGTAAGTCTTTAGTAGAAAGTTTTGCAAAACTATTTTCTAATTTAAATGTTTCTTATTTAGAGGCGTTAATAATTAGTATTATTCCTTCAACAATTATTATTACTTCTATTTTAGATGGAATATTATTAATTGTTTTATCGAAAGTCTTATTGTATAAATTAAAATTAACTACTAATATTTTCTTTTTAAATTTAACTTTTGAAAATTTTCCGAGGATTGTTGGTTTTATTTATATCATCGTTTTTGTATTAATGATGTTTTCTACTAAATATATTCCTTTAAAAGATAATTTTTATATTTTTTGGTCAATTATTTTAAATATTGGAATTGTTTTTTCTTTTTTAATGATTTATCAAGGATTATTTTTAGTTGGAAAATATTGTAAAGTTAGAAATAAAAAATGGTTATATATATTAACTGTTATTTCTGTATTTATATTTCCTTTTATAAGTATTTTTTTAGGATTAATTCAAAATATTTTCCATTTATCTAATAAGATTTTTTAAAGAAAAAAATTTTTGCTATATAATGTAAATTATATATAGTATAATAAAAAAACAAGAGAGGTGCTTTATGCAAAAATTAATTCATCATTTGCTTATTTTTGCAATAACATTATTTTTGATTGAAACAGTTATTTGTGGTGCTTTATTTTTCATCATGGATAGTAATATGTTTAGTGAATATATTAAAGAAATATTAATTGGAGTAGCTATCTTTATTATTTTATTAAACTTAATTATTAACGTTTTTAATTTAAGGAAAATTGCAAATGCAAAATATAAAACTGATATTTCTTCTTTAGATATTTTAGGAAATGATATCCAAAAAGCGTATGATTTTGGCAAAATTGGTTTAATAATGGTTGATAAAAAAGATAACATTATTTGGACTAATACATTTTTTAATTATATTCAAAGTAAATTAATTGATAAGAATATTTTTGAATGGGAGCCTAGATTAAAAACTTTAAATGATTCTAGTATTGATGAAGTTAAACTTTTAATTAATAATAAATATTATTCAATTAAGTATTTATCACAAGCTAGATTATATATTTTTAAAGATATTACTGCTTTACAAGAACTTGTTAATTATTCTTCAAATCACTTACCAGTTATAGGTATTATTACTATTGATAATTATCAAGACTTAACTAATTTAGTTGATAATCTTTCAGTTAATGATAGTTTATCAACTATTCAAAAAATTATAGTTGAATTTGCTAAAAAATATAATTTACTTTTAAAAAAATATAAGAGTGATTCGTATTTATTTATTTGTAATAGTGAGGACTTTAAAAGAGTTCTTGATGATAATGTTTCTTTACTTGAAGAAGTTAGAAAAGAAACTAGTGATGATGAATATGAATTAACTTTATCTATTGGTATTTCTAGTGGATTAGATAATTATTCTAGATTATTTGAACTTGCTTCTAATGCTTTAGATGTGGCTTTATCTAGAGGTGGGAACCAAGCGGTTATTTCTTCTTATGGAGAAAATTTAAAGTTTATTGGTGGGGTTACTGAAGCTAAAGAAAAGAAAAATTCGGTTCAATCAAGAGTTATGTCGAATTCTTTAACTGCTTTAATTCAAGATTCAAGTTCAGTTTATTTAATGGGACATAATGTCGCTGATTTAGATGCAATTGGAGCCTGCTTAGGTTTATATTGCTTAGCTTCAGTATCTTGTAAAAAAGTAAAAATTGTTTATGATGAATTTGCTTTAGAAACTAAAACTAAAAAAGCAATGAAACAAGTCTTTTCTAAAGAGCAATTAGCGGAAATGACTATTTTACCATCGAAAGCTATTGATGAAATTAATTCTAAATCATTATTGATTTTAGCGGATGTTCATAATCCAGATAATACTATTTCTCCTTCTTTAGTGAAAAAAGCTGAAAAGATTGCTATTGTTGATCACCATAGACGTGGAGAAAAATCAGTAGAAAAAGCAGAATTTAATTATATTGAACCAAGTGCATCTTCGGCTTCTGAAATGGTTATTGAAATGATTAGATTCTCTTCTTTATCAATTAATGTTCCTACTGATATAGCTACATTTATGTTAGCGGGTATTTTCTTAGATACTAACTTCTATCGTAATAAGATTAGTGCAAGAACTTTTGATGCTTCTTATGTATTGAAGAATTTTGGTGCTGATAATGCTTTAGCTGATTCTTTCTTAAAAGAAGAATATGAAGAATATGCTTTAAAAACAAAGATTATGTCAAATTCA
>FR889421.1:44603-45866 GCA_000432895.1 Firmicutes bacterium CAG:449
ATTACTCCTTATTATGGAGTGGTTATTTCTAAAGCTGATTCAAAAGATATTGTTGAACAAGCAATGCTTGCTAGAGTTGCTAAAGAAACTTTACAAATTTCCGGTATTAATGCTTGCTTTGTTATTGGACGTGTTTCTGATAAGGATATTGGATTATCTTCAAGAAGTGATGGAACTATATCTTGCCAATTAATTTGTGAAAAATTAGGCGGTGGAGGTTCTTTTACTGCAAGCGCGGCAAGATTTCAAAATTTAACTATTGAAGAAGTAGAAAATGAATTGAAAAATGTTTTAGATCAATATTTAAATGATGCTAGAAAAGGAGGAAATAAATAATGAAGGTTATTTTATTAAAAGATGTTAAAAACGTTGGAAAAAAAGATCAAGTTGTTGAGGTTTCTCAAGGATATGGGGCTAACTATTTAATTAGAAATGGTTTAGCGGTTATGTATACAACTGGCTCAAAAAATGTTTTAAATAAGCAAATTCAAGAACGTGAAGAATTAGATGCTAAAAAAAGATTAGAAGCTAACGAAATTGCTGAAAAATTAAAAAATATTACTTTAGAGTTTTATTCAACTAGTTCTAAAGATGGAAGAATGTTTGGTAATATTTCTCCTAAACAAATTGTAGAAGAATTAAATGCTAAATATGGTATTGAATTAGATAAAAGAAAATTTGTGGATAAATATCCAGTTAATGCATTTGGCTTTACTAGATTAAAAATTGAAATCTATAAAGGTGTAATTGGCACAATTAATGTTCATGTAAGTGAGAAAAAATAATTATGGCTAAAACGGCTTTACCATTTAATAATGAATCTGAAAAAACTGTCATTGGTTCAATGATTGCTTCAAAAAAAATTTATAATGATGCTTTATCTTTACTTGAAGAAGATAAAAGTTATTTTTATGATGAAAAAAATGCTATTATTTTTGAGGCATTAAAAAATTTAAAAGAAAAAGTTGTTGATAATGCGGCAGTTACTGCTGAACTTCAAATTAACATGAAAATGTTAGATGAAGCAGGTGGAGTAGATTATTTAGCGGAATTACAAGATTATTATCTTGGTGATAAAAATGCAGAATATCATCTTAAAATTGTTCATGATTTAGCTATTATTAGAAAATTATTTGTTACTACTGATAAATTAAAAAAAGAATTTTCAGAAGGTAATATCGATGATATTAGTACTTTTATTGATAAATATGATAAAGAAATTTCTAATCTTACAGAAAAAAGAGCGTCTGGAGAATTTAAATC
>FR889421.1:45894-53989 GCA_000432895.1 Firmicutes bacterium CAG:449
ACTGATGAAGTTATTAAAGAAATTTCTAAAGAATTACAAAAGAAAAGAAATAGTGGTGTTAAAGGTTTTGTAACTGGTGTTGATACTGGTTATAGAGTTTTGAATAAATTAACTGGTGGTTGGCAAGATGGAACTTTAAATATTTTAGCGGCTCGTCCTTCAGTTGGTAAAACTGCTTTTGCGATTAATCTAGCGTATAATGCGGCGACAATTGCTAAAAAGACTGTTGCTATGTTTTCTCTTGAAATGTCTGCAAAAGATATTGTTAAAAGATTAATTGCTTCCATTAGTAATGTTGATTCAATGAATTTAAGAACTGGTAATCTTACTGATAATGATTGGATGGCTTTAGAAGAAGCTGAATATAAACTTAATCGCATTAAATTTTATATTGATGATACATCTGGGATTAAATTAGGTGAACTTAAAACAAAAGTTACTAAATTGAAAGCACAAGATCCTAATTTAGGATTAATTGTTATTGATTATTTAGGTTTAATTCGAGCGGATAAAGAAAAAGCTGATAATCGTCAAAATATTGATGAGATTTCTCGTTCTTTAAAAGGCTTAGCTAGAGATACAGGAGTACCTGTTTTATGCTTATGTCAATTATCAAGAGCTAATGAAAAAGAAAAAAGAAAGCCTATTATGTCAGATTTAAGAGATTCTGGTTCTATTGAACAAGATGCTGATACAGTTATGTTCTTATCTAGAGAAAATTATCAAAAGAGTGAAGAACAAAAAGCTGATGATAATTCTTCACCAATGAGTCAAATGGAATTTATTGATGTTGATTTAAAAAAGAATCGTAATGGTAATATTGGCTCAATGAAATTAGCGTTTGTTATGAATATTTCTAAATTTACAGAAATTGAAGGTAATTAATATGCGTTATTATATATTTGAATCTGGATCAAAGGGAAATTCTACTTTAATTGCTTCCAAAGGAAAATATTTATTAATTGATGATGGTATTTCTATTAGAAAATTTAAAGGTTATTTATCAAGAATTAATGTTGATTTTGCCTCTATTAATGTTGTTTTGGTTACTCATTCTCATTCAGATCATACTAAAGGTTTAGATGCTTTTGAGCAAAGATGTATTTACGCTAGTAAATCTACAACAACAGTTTTAGATGATCATGTTTTGGTTCCTTATCGAAAATATGAATTAAATGGTTTTATAATTACAGTTGTTCCTACTTCGCATGATGCAGTGGGTTCAATTGGTTTTATAATTGAAGATGGAAATGAAAAATTAGTTTATATTACTGATACTGGATATATCTATGAAAGAGTTTTATCTTATTTAAAGGATGCTGATTATTATATATTTGAATCTAATCATGATGTTAGAATGCAATTAACTAGTGGTAGACCTCAATATTTAATTGATCGTATTATGGGTGATTATGGGCATCTTTCTAATGAAGATGCTAGTTTATATTTATCTGAGATTATTTCTTTAAGAACTAAAGAAATAGTTTTAGCTCATCTTTCTGAAGAAGCTAATACTCCTGAAAAAGCTTTAGAAGCTTTTAAAAAGATTACTAGCAAAAGAAAAGTTGATGTTTCTCATATCTCTATTCGTTGTGCTAGTCAACATGAAATGGTGACTGGAGGTAATCTTCAACAGGAGATGATTAATGGTTAATCTTCGTTTAATCGCGGTAGGAAAAATTAAAGAGCAATTTTTAAAAGATGAGATTAATGAATATCTAAAAAGACTTTCTAGATATTGTAAAATATCTATTTTAGAAGTTGAAGATGAAAAAATTAAAGAAAATGCTTCTTTAAAAGAAGAAAATATGGTTAAAATAGAAGAAGGTAAAAGAATTTTAAAACAAATTAAAAGTAATGATTTTGTTTTATTAATTGATTTACATGGTGAAGAAATGTCTAGTGTTGAATTTGCTAAGAAATTTGAGCAAATTATTAATACAAATAGTAGTATTTGTTTAGTTATTGCTGGATCGTTAGGCTTTTCTCAAGAAGTAATTGATAGAGCTAATTATCGCTTTTGTTTATCTAAATTAACTTTTACTCATCAAATGACTAGAGCAATTGTTTTAGAACAAGTGTATCGGGCTTTTAAAATTAATAATAAGGAAACATATCATAAATAAATGGAATTAAAAAAGAAATATTTAGATTTTAAAGAAAGAATCTTAGAAGTTAAATTAGTTAGTAAAATTAAAGATATTTATGTTAAATTATCAAAAACAAGATATTTCTCTTTTATTGTGTTTTTATATTTAGTTGGAATTATTATGTTTATTTCAACATTAATTAGAAATAATTTTACTATTCCTGTTTCTGGTGATTTTACTTTACAAGAAATTCCATTTTATTTTAATGGCTATGATGATTGGTGGAAATCAATTACTAGTGGTAAATTTGTTATGTGGGATGATTCGGCCATGTTAGGGGTCAATAACATTGGTGCGAATTCATTTTATTATTTATTTAATCCTTTCTTCTTAGTTTTATTATTAGTTCCTAGAAGTATTATGCCACAGGCACAAGCTTTTATGATGATTACTAAAATGGTTCTTGCTGGATTAAGCATGAAGTTATTATTAGAAAAATTTAAAGTTAAAGAAGAAACTACATGGCTTGTTTCTTTAGCGTATGCTTTCTGTGGTTGGAATTTATATTATTTATGGTTCAATCATTTTTTAGAAATTGCCGTTTTAATGCCTTTATTTTTATTAGGTATTGAAAAAGTAATTAAAGATCAAAAACCATTAATGTTAATATTAGTTATTTTTATTTCAGGATTAACTAATTATTTCTTTTTAATTTCATTTTGCTTTTGTGGTGCTTTTTATGCAATGTTTAGGTACTTTCAAAATTTAAAATATTATAAAGAAATAAATAATTATCGTAAGTTAAATAAGATTCCTCAACTAGTTGATGTAAGATTTGAAGTTATTGTACAAGGTGTATTTGCTTTTGCTACTGGTTTAATGATGGCAAGTATTATTTTATTTCCTTGTTTTGCGGTGGCTTTAAATAATACTCGTGTAACAAGTCAAACTTATTTAACTAGATTAACTGATGCGATACTTTTATTTTCAAGTTTACCTTTTTCAGAGGCTTTAAAAGGGTTAAATGAAGTTTTATTTAAATGGCAAAATAATCAGGAAAAGTATTTACTTTATCCTTTAATTGCTTTTTTTACTCCAAATGTTTCTTGCTTTGATTCAATTATTATTGCTAATTCAGGATATGATAATGCTTATTGTTCAACATATATTTATGCACCATTATTATTGCTATTTATTCCAAGTGTGATTAATGCTTTTAAAAAGAATTGTATTTCCACTTTAATTGCTTTAGCGGGTATTGGCTTATTAATGTTTACCCCTTTTGCTTATTATTGTTTTTCAGGATTTACAAGTGTAGCGTATGCAAGATGGTATATTTTTGTTACTGCGATATGTTGTGTTTTTATCGCAGTTCAATATGATAAAAGAGATGAAATGAAAATTTGGTCATTAGATGTTTCGTTTGGTGTTATTTTATGCATTTATGGCTATTTACTTTATAAGAGTGAATATTTAATAGAAGTAAAAATGTCTAATGTAAAAGAAATGGATGAAAGAATTTTCTATACATATGGTCAAATTATTTATATCTTTATAATGTATTTATATTTAAGAAAAAATTATAAAAAACCTGAGTTTACTTATAATCTTCGCTATGCGGTGGCTTTAGAAGCGATTGTAATGTGTAATATTACTTTACTTTGTCAAGGGATTGCTTCATATAGTAATTTATATCATGGTCAAAAAAATATTTCTGAAGAAATGGAAATAGCAAGTAATATTAATAAGGTTGATAAATCGTATTTCCGTTTATTTTCCTCTACAGCAGATCGTAATGGTAATAATTTAGGAATGATGTTATCTACACCAGGACTTGGAACTTTCCATTCTGTTTATAATTATGAATTAGAGGATTTCTTAGACTGGTCACAAGTTCAATATGGTGGAAGAAATGGTTGGTCAATGGGGATTCACGAAAAAAGAATTAATTTAGATGAATTCGTTGGTGTTAAGTATTATTTATTAAAGCAAGGTGATAATAACGTTCCTTTTGGCTTTAATGAATATTTAACTACTGATAGCCATGTTGTTTATCGTAATGATAATTTTATTGAATTAGGTTATGCTTTTGATAATATTATTGTTACACCTTCTTATGAAAATAGATATGAATCTAATCAAACACTTACTTATCAAGGACAATTATCTTCTTCAAGTAAAGAAACTTTAATCAATGAAAAAGCATATCTTACAGGGGCTATTTTATATGAAGAAGATGCAAAAGAATTATTTGGTGAAAATTACTCTGATGAGAAATTTAATTATATTACTACAAAGCAAGATTTATTAGATGGTTTATATTTTACAGATAATACCTTAAAAGATAGTATGATTAATGTTTATTATGCTGAATGGCATGATCAACCTACTTTTACTGATAAAGAAGAAAACTACACCAATAGAGGAGCGTATTCTTCTAGTAAAACAAGAAATCTTACTTGGTTTTCTTATTTAGATATTGATACTTCATCTTTAGCAATTGGTGAAGAATGTTCTTCTAGAGGTAAATGTTTTGTTTCTATTCAAGCAAGAATGGGTGAAAATTTAGATATTACTTTATATGGACAAAAAGATGGTAAAGAATATGTATTGAATAATGATACTCACATGAAGCATTATTTTTCTAAAAATGGTGATAGTAAAAAGCAAAGAGGATTTTATGTTGATGATAAAGTTACTCGTATTAAAATTCAAGTAGTGGAAACTATGAATAATAATCGTTATTTATTGAAACCATATATTACTTATGAATATGAAGATACTTATAATAAGCAAATTGCTAAATTAAAAGAAAATCCTTTATTAAATGTTACTCAAGACGTTAATACTTTTGAATTTGATACTAATTTTAATCAAGATAAAATGGTTGTTTTACAAATTCCATATGATCAAGGATGGTCTTTAAAAGATGAAAATGAAGATATTAAGATTTATAAAGGGCAAGGTGGATTTGTTGCATTTTATGGAAAACAAGGTAACCATCATTATGTATTAAAATATGAAACTCCTTATTTAAAAGAAGGATTTAAAATGATGGCAATAGGTGTATTTTTAGTTAGTGCAATGTATATTGGTCAAAACTATTTCTATTTTAATAAAAAACGTTATGAAAGAATGTTTTCTTTGAAAGCCTAAGCAAAGAATTTACTTATTTCTACCCATTGTTGATATTCTTTTTTGTTTTCTTCAAGAGAATAATCTTTATTAAAAGTTCTATTGATTGGATTATATAATTTAAATATACTAGATAATCTTTCTTTTGTTTCTTCATCTATTTGTTGATTTATAAGTGTTAGTAAATATGATTTTAATTCATTAGAATAATAATCTTCAATAATAGAAGCGGCTCCATAAGAATCTTCTTGATCAGTAAGATCAAGAACTATTTTTATTAATTCAGTGAATGTTCCAAGTGGCTTTTTATAAAAGCCATTTTCTTTTCCCCATCCAAAATCATATAAAGCACAAGCTTCCCATTCTGAACCATCTATTAATGAAATATATTTTCCATTAATATATTCTAAGTTAAAATCAGAAGGCGTTTGTTTGTTAAATCTTGTACTCATCATAAATTTTTTCATATTAAACTAACCTCACTAATTTTTATTATATAATCATATAGTCTATCAAAATTATGATATATAACACCATTTAGTGTTTTGGATATTAATTATAATTATTTATAGAAGAAACATATTCTTGTATTATTTTCAAAATCAATCATTAGTTGTCAAGCATAATCTGCAGCTAAATCATTATCATTAAAAGTTCGTTGTTCTGCATATCTATTATATTCATAATCTAGCCATAAAGTGACAATATAATTGCCCAATATATAGAAATTACTATGGATTTAATTTTTTCATTTTTACGAGTTAAAAAATTACAAATATATATTTTTTTGAAAATATCATGTTTTTCTTTAATAATTTTTTTTAGTCTTCCATTTGAACTGGTTGAACATTTTGAGAAACCCACCAATTTGAATACTTTTCTACCAATTTAAATAATGATAATCCAGTTAACTCATAAGTATTTGAATTTTCAAAATATTTAGGCTCAGGAAAGTATAAATCACCAAATTTGGTTTTTACAATCCATTCATCTACAATACCACCTTCAGTGGAAACGTAAGAATCAACTTGTTTAAACTCTAATTCATCCATTGGTATTTCACAAATAAATGTTTCATTCTACCATACCTCTGCAGTTTCTTTATAAGAAACAAATCCATGAGCTTGTAAACTAGTATATTCAAATGAAACCTACTCACTTATAAATTATTAGTAATTATTGAATATAAAGTATAACCGCCACCAGTAACTTGTCAATTGCTAGTAACATCTTCATATACTAGTATTTCAA
This sequence comes from Firmicutes bacterium CAG:449, assembly GCA_000432895.1. GTDB lineage: Bacteria > Bacillota_I > Bacilli_A > RFN20 > CAG-449 > CAG-449. The sequence goes on from FR889421.1 coordinate 52,371, forward strand.
GCAAACTTAATACCATATTTTTATCTTCCATATCACTACTATATCTGTTAGCATATCTGGAGCAACACCAATTGCTCCTGTTTCTTTTCTAACTTCTACAATATCATTAATAGAAATATTTGGAATATTAAGTGCATTACGAACATCAGTATATTCAATACTAATTGTTTTAAATTCTATCACAATATCTTCAGATGCATAACAAATGTATATTTATACATATATTCATCATTTACTTTTATTGTATCTTGTATTTTGCAGAATTCATTATTTACATACATAGCTAAATCAACATCCATTATTGGATGAGAGTAGAATTCTAATTTCGTACCAGGAGTATACATTCCTTCATCGCTTGATAATTCATCTATAATATCGTTTCTTTATCGATAATTGATAATTCATATTGACCAGTAGAAATTACTTTTTCTCTAGGATTATAGTCATATAAACCATCTACTCTTATTGAACCTGTTGTTTTAGGCATTGATGCATATAAAATAGTATTTTCGTGATATTCATCATATTTTTTAAATGTTTCATCTAAAGATACAACATAACCACCATTTGACAAAACATAATTATTATATTTAGAATCAACTGGAACTAAATCTAATTCATCACTTCCTGGAACTGCAGAAACTATAAATTCAACAATATCCGCTTCTATAACTTCTATTGATTGAATATTCATAAGATCAGCATTAACACTACCTGGATAGCTTTCTGTACAAATAAATTCGCCAGTATATTCAATTACTAGTTCATCACCAGCAATAAGTTTATATATCCCATAATCAGAAGGATCAAACCATATAAGATTTCCATTTAATAAAGTAGTCAATTCTCCACTTATGTGCATCCCATAATCATGCATAACAAATACATTTGTTGTGTGTACTTCTACAATAGGAGGAACTTTTGTGACAAAATCGCTATAATCTACTTTATTTAAAGATTCATATAGTGTTTCATTGTTAAAATAATAAAGTTTATAGTCTAAAACATAAAAATTGATTCCTTCGTTTGTATTATCAAACTCTAAATGCAACCAAAATTTATATTCTTTATATATTTTTCTAATTTCATTATACGGCATATCACTTAACACATAATCTACATCTAATATTTTTTCATAATCTCCTTCAAAGGAAAATTGAACAGATATCATTGGACCATTATTAATTAGAACTCGGGTAACATCGTTTATTTCTTTGTTAGTAATTTCATTAAATGAATATTTAGTAGTAGGTTGAGTTTGAATACAACCAGCAAATCCAAATAAAACAAATATTGATAAAATCAGTGTTTTTATTTTCTTAAACATAGTTTACAACCTCCTTTTATATAAAAATACAATTTATATAAATAAATTGGTGCAATTATAATATTACTGCTACTTAATTATACCACATAACGAACAAAAAATGCTTTACTTATGAAAAAAGCAAATCCACAATAAAGCAGATTCGATAAATTTGTTTTTAATAGATAATATTGTCAAAATGCCCATTTAAAATTTAATGTTTTCTTAAAGATATTATCTACTATGGAGTTTTTAATTAACAGCATTAGTAATTACGGAGCGTCATTATAATTTATTTGAATAATTTGAACAT
>FR889422.1:0-762 GCA_000432895.1 Firmicutes bacterium CAG:449
TCAAATTCACCTATTTTATATTTACCTTCTTTAAGAGGAATAAAGCGATTTTTAATTAAAACAGGTTTACTACACATAAATTTAGAACAATTTAAAATCGACGAAGAAAAAAAGTTATCTCCACTATCGAAAGAATAAATAGAATAAGAAAAATATTTATTTAATTTTTCTAAATCTTGAATATGATCAAAATGCTTATGAGTTAAAATTACCCCATCAAATTGATATTTTTTTATTTCATTAATTAATTCATCATTTACTGTTCCACAATCAATTAATAAACAATGATTATTTTTAATTAATAAATACGTGTTACAACTAAAATAATACAATGAGTTAAAACATTTAATTTCCATAAAACCTCCAAGAAAAAAACACCTTTTTCAGATGTTTTGCATTTAGTATAAAATACTACTTCTTTTCCTTATGGTTAGTCATTTTATTGCAATTAGGGCAATATTTTTTAATTTCTAATCTATCAGGATGTGCTCTTTTATTTTTTGTTGTAATGTAATTTTGATTACCACATTCTGAGCATTGCATGATAATGTTATCACGAGCCATTTGGACACCTCCAATTTCAACATTGTAATTCTATCACATACTTTTTAGAAAAGTCTATAACTATTTAACAATTTTCTTTTATTTATAGATAAAAAGAATAGATAGTACGAGTTAACAATACTATCTATTCAAATTTATTAATTTTCTTGTTTATCTAAAATAGCAAATACAATGCTTAATGCAACACAAATGGCGATA
>FR889422.1:796-5989 GCA_000432895.1 Firmicutes bacterium CAG:449
AACACCAAATATTATTAAGATTAATTTGTAGTTATATATTAAGTTTTGATATATTTGAAAATAACCACCATTATTTGCTGTTAAAGTACCTGCAGTAACAACATAACTAGCGAAAATCATACCAAAAGTTAATGTAAATGTTCCTGAAAGAATTAAAAATAAAACATATAATTTTTTAAACATAATTTTGCCTTTCTTAATATAGTTTGTATCGAAATAATAACTACTCTTCTTTACAACTACAATTTATCATGCTTTTTCATTTTAATCAATAACAAATTTTTGCAAGTTTTTTATCTATATTATAAATATATTTTTTTCTTTATTAATTTAACTACATTGTATTTTTTCATTAATTACAATATTGTATAATTTACTTGAGGTTAACAAAATGGATAGATTACATACAAGATCATTTAATATTGGTAATGTTAAAATAGGTGGTCAAAACAAAGTTTTAATTCAATCAATGTGCAATATAAAAACATCAAAATACCAAGAAGTTATTAAACAGATTTTAACTTTAGAAAAATATGGTTGTGATATTATAAGAGTTTCAATTATGGATGAACAAGATGCTGAAGCTATTAAATATATAAAAAAAGCAATTCATATTCCTCTTGTTGGTGATATTCATTTTGATTATCGTTTAGCACTTCTTGCTATGGACAATGGAATTGATAAAATTAGAATTAATCCTGGTAATATTGGTAGTAAAGAAAACGTTGATAAGATTATTTTAAAAGCTAAAGAAAAAAATGTTGCAATTAGAATTGGTGTTAATTCTGGTTCTTTAGATGAAGAAACTTTAAAAAAACATGATAATAAAGTAACTGCAGAAGGAATTGTTTCTCTAGCGGAAAAATATATTAAATATTTTGAAGAACAAGAATTTTATAATTTAGTTATTTCATTAAAATCATCTTCTGTTTTACAAACAATAGAAGCATATCGCTTGGCTAGTAAAAAATTAAATTACCCTCTTCATTTAGGAATAACTGAAGCCGGCAATAAAGATGTTGGATTAATTCGTTCAAGCGCAGGATTATCTCCACTTTTATTAGAAGGAATCGGTGATACAATTAGAATTTCTTTATCTTGTGATCCTCTTGAAGAAATTATTGCCGCGAAAAGATTATTACATGATTTAGGTTTATATGAAAATTACCCTACTATTATATCTTGTCCAACTTGTGGAAGAACCCAAGTCGATGTTATTAAATTATCTAATCAAGTTAGTGATTATTTAAATACTATTTGATTATTTAAATACTATTAATAAAAATATTACTGTCGCAGTAATGGGTTGTATTGTTAATGGTCCAGGTGAAGGTAAACACGCTGATATTGGTTTAGCTGGTGGAAATAAATCATTTGTTATTTTTAAAAAAGGAAAAATTTATAAAACTATTAAAGAAGAAAATGCTTTAGAAGAATTAATTAAAGAAATTAATAATTTTTAAATTTTGAGCATATATAAATATGTATGAATAAAAATGATTTTATTATTGCTTATTTAAAAAAGATGGATTATATAAGTGCAAAAAATTTTGCTTTAAAATTTAATATTTATTTTACTGATTATGAAATAAATTTCTTTTTGCCTTATCTAAAAAATAATGCTAACGAAATATTATCAAATAGAAATATTAATAAAAAAATTCACACTGATTTAGATAATAAAATCAATGTGAATTCAATAAATAAATTATGTTTACTAATTAATAAACTTGGCTATTAATCTTTATAAGCCATTGCTTTTCTTTTTGATTTTAAGTTTTCCATAATTATTTTTCTTTTATGATTTTTAATAGCTTTATTAACAGCTTTTCTCATTTTCTTTTTATAATTAGGTTTAACTTTATTAGAACGAACTTTAGCAAGTTCTTTTTTTATTTCCGCCTCTAATTTTTCATTCTTCTTTTTTGGTTGTTTAAGATGTTTTTTATCTTGTTTTAGACCTTCTTGTCGTAAGATTAAATAATCAAAAGATAATTTCTTTTCTAAAGTTTGTTTAGCCTTTAAATTTAACTCATCATCATAAAAAATATAAGAATCACCTTTATTATTATATCTTCCAGTTCTACCAGAACGATGGTAATAATAATCAATATTGCTTGGAATATCTAAAGATATAACATGACTTACTTTTTCAAAATCTAGGCCTCTAGAAGCTAAATCTGAGCATAATACTAATTCAAATTCACCATTTTGAATTCTTTTTAAAGTATTTTTTCTTTCTCTAAGTGATTCATCACTAGTTAAATAAGCACATCTAATTCCTTTATCACACAAAGAAGAATATATTTTAGCTAAAGTGTTTTTTCTTGATGCAAACACTAAAGTAAAATATGGATGTTCAGTATTAATAAAAGTAATTAAAGCATCATCTAAAGCACGATGTTTAATATCCACAAAATGGTGTTTTACATTTGTGGAAGTAAAATTTTTATTTACTTCGATTACTTGAGAAATAGCAAATAATTTTTTTAAAGAAGCAATTTGATGTTCTTTCATTGTCGCAGTAAAAACCATCTTTTGCTTAACATTCAAACTGTCCATTAAAGAAATTACTTCTTGAGAACTTTCTCCTTCTAAAAGCATATCTGCTTCATCTAAAACAATTGTTTTAACATTTGCTAAATTAAGACATTTATAATTATAGATTGCTTCTAAAAGTTTATTAGGTGTTGAAACAATGATTGTTGGAGTATTAAAAGTAAGATTTTCACCATTTTTTAAGATACTAGAAGATAAATTATAACCATCAAAAGTTTTTATTAAAGAAGATAAATCTTTAATAAATTTATCGATTTGATAGCATAATTCTAGAGTTGGTTCAACAATAATAGCTTGGATATTATTATCTATAGTTAAATTTTGAATTATTGGAATTAAAAAGGCATGAGTTTTACCTGAACCAGTTTCAGCTTTAGCAATAAATGATTTACCTTTTAAAGCAGGAACAATTGTCTTTTCTTGAATTAAAGTTAAATCATAATAACCAAGACTATTTAAACTGGATACAAGATTATCATTTAAAGCATATCCAGAAAATTTCATTATTTTTCCTCTTTAATAACTTCAATACCTAAATCTTTTAATTGTTGTTCATCAACTGTATATGGAGCATTTGACATTGGACAAACCGCATTTAAATTTTTAGGGAAAGCAATAACATCTCTAATATTGTCTGTTCCTGATAAAATCATTGTAAGTCGATCTAAGCCAAAAGCCGCTCCACCATGTGGAGGAGTACCATATTGGAATGCATCAACAAAGAAACCAAATTTACGTTTGATATCTTCATCAGTAAATCCTAAAATATTAAAGATTTTCTTTTGCATATTTTGGTCATATATACGTAAAGATCCACCACCTGCTTCATAACCATTAATAACAATATCATAAGCTGCAGATAAAACTTTTTCAGGAGCAGTATCTAATAAATATGCATCTTCTTCTCTTGGACGAGTAAATGGATGGTGTTCAGAAGTATAACTTCCATCTTCAAGTTTTTCAAATAATGGGAAATCAACAACCCATAAATAATCAAAAGTATTTTCTTTTATTAAATGTAATTGTTTAGCATAATGACTTCTTAAAGCACCTAAAGCAAAACATACTTTTTCAAATTCACCTGCTCCAATAATAACAATATCATTTTCTTTTAAAGCTAAATGATTAATCAAATTTTGTTTCATTTCATCAGTGAAATACTTAGTAAATGAACCTTCTAGAATATTATTTAAATATTTTAAAACTGTTACTTGTTTTAAACCATATTTTTTAGCAATTTCGTTTAATGAATCCATTACTTTTCTAGTTGTTTGATTTGCTACATCATTAACAACAATAGCTTTAATATTTTCAGCTTTAGTAAATGCTTCAAATTCAATACCTTTTAAATCATCTTTAATTTCATTAAGTTCAATACCAAAGCGAGTATCTGGTTTATCGCTACCCCATCTTGACATTGCTTCAAACCAAGGAATTCTTCTAAATGGTGTTTCAATATCAATACCTCTAACATCTTTAAAAATCTTTTTAATACCATTTTCTAATAAAGTAAGTATTTCATCTTGATCCATAAAAGACATTTCCATATCAATTTGTGTAAAATCAGGTTGACGATCTGCTCTTAAATCTTCATCACGAAAACAACGAGCAATTTGATAATATCTTTCCATTCCCCCAATCATTAATAATTGTTTAAATAATTGAGGAGATTGAGGTAAAGCATAAAATGAACCTTTTCTAGTTCTAGATGGTACTAAATAGTCTCTAGCTCCCTCTGGAGTTGATAAAGTTAAAATTGGAGTTTCAATTTCGGTAAAATCTAATGAATCTAAATATTCTCTAATTGAACGCATTATTTTAGCTCTTGTAGTTAAATATGATTGCATAATTGGTCTACGTAAATCTAAATAACGATATTTTAAACGTGTATCTTCAAGAGCATCTGTTTCATCGGCAATAATAAATGGTGTTAAATTAGCCGAATTAATAATATTAATTTCTTTTGCAACAACTTCTATTTCACCAGTTTTTAATTTTGGATTAGGGGTATTTCTTTTTTGAACAAGTCCTTTTACTTGAATAACAAATTCATTTTTAATTGATTTTAAACAAGAAAATTTTTCATCTTCTGCAACAATTTGTACAAAGCCAAAATGATCTCTTAAATCAATAAAAACTAGACTACCTAAATTTCTTTTTTTACTAACCCAACCAACTAAAGTAACTTCTTGGTTAACATTATTAATATTTAACTCACCACATGTATGAGTTCTACTTTTCATTTTTAACATTCTTCATCCTCCATAAGAATAATCTTATTTGTTAAATAATCGACTAAATCTTGATAACTAACTTCTTCTTGAGTAGTTGTCAATAAGTTTTTAATTGGATAAACATAAGTTTTTAATTCATTTTCACCAATAATTAATGCATATTTAGCATTTTTACGATTTGCTAATTTAAATTGTTGAGAAATTGATTTATTTTCTAAACACATATCCACTCTAAAACAATTATTTCTTAATTCTTGAGTTAACATAAAAGCGGTTTGTAAGGTTTCTTCGCCCATATGGATAACATAAACATCTAAATATGGTTTTTCTAATTGATCTTTTAAAATATCTTGTAATAATGTATTAACTCTTTCAATACCAATAGCAAAGCCAACTGAAG
>FR889422.1:6007-8390 GCA_000432895.1 Firmicutes bacterium CAG:449
ATAATTTTGGACCACCAATTTCGTTAACTAAATTATCATAATGTCCACCTGCTCCAATAGCTCCAAGAGAAGTACCATCTTTTAAATAATAATGATATTCAAAGACAACATGAGAATAATAATCTAACCCTCTAACTAAGGTATCATCAATTTCATAAGGAATTTGTTGTTCATCAAGATACATTAAGACATTTTTAAAATATTCTTTAGAAGTATCATTAAGATAATCTTTCATTTTTGGGGCATCTTTAATTATCTCTTGATCATCAGGATCTTTGCAATCAAGAATTCTTAAGACATTTTGCTCATATCTTCTTTTACAATCAGCGCACATATTTTCTACTTTATCTTTGAAGTATTCTCTTAAGGCGATTTGATAAGCATTTCTTGATTCTTCATCACCTAAAGTATTAATCTTTAAAATAACATTTTCAAATTCTAAATTTTGTAAAGCAGTAAATCCTAATGAAATAGTTTCAACATCCGATAGAAATGAATTTACTCCTACACATTCCACGCCAAATTGATTAAATTGTCTATATCTACCTTTTGAAGGACGCTCATATCTAAATGTTGGTCCATAATAATAATATTTAAGGGGTAAATCTTTTGTCGCGTATAATTTATTATTGACGATTGCTCTAATAACTCCTGCTGTTACTTCTGGTCTTAAAGTTATATTTCTTCCACCTTTATCAGTAAAAGTAAACATTTCTTTAGTAACAATATCACTTGATTCACCAGATGTACGAGCAAATAATTCAGTTTGTTCATAAATAGGAGTATGAATAGGTGAATATCCATAAAATTTTACAATATCTTTTAATGTTTCGACTGTATTTTCAATACTAATAGCTTCTTCATCAAAAGCATCATAAGTTCCTCTTTGATTTTGATAGTTTGCCATATTTCTCCTTTCATAAAAAAAGTACCATGTAAAGGACGCTTTAGCGTGGTACCACCTTTATTCATTTTATTAATAAAATGCACTTAAATAGTGTTAACGCCACCAACGAATAACCTTATCAGTTATTTTTCTCCATAGTGTCTAATTAAATAACTTTTAAAATTTTTCACCAAACAATTTCTCTCTAAAAAAAGATTATTTAATGTTTCTATTTCTTCGAACAAATTTATTATAAATCAAAAATAAATTTTTTAACAATTATTTTTTCTTCTTTTTACTTTTTATTTCTTCTTTTTTTATTGATTTTGGTTTTGCTTCTTTAAAATTAGGTTCAAATACTTTTTTAAAGATTGGATCTTCATTAGCTACAAAAGTCATTACTTCATCATTTAAAGGATTTTTAATGACTAATTTTTTAGCATGCAAACCAAGTCGAGCAATTGGTGAGCAAGTTGATAAATACTTTTCATCACCAACAATTGGATGATTTGCTTCTTTAAAATGAACTCTAATTTGATTCTTTCTACCGGTTTCAATATGAACATCCATTAAAGAATATTTATCATTAGACATAATTGTTTTATATTTAGTGATAGCTTTTTGTCCATCCCCTTTTTTTCTAGCTGAATACATTAAATTAGTATCACTTTCACGAAGCCAAGAAACAATTGTTCCTTCTTCTTTTTCCATTTTACCTTCAATTAAAGCAATATATTCACGGTCAACAACTAAATCATTCCAATTATCTTGAAGTATATTTCTTAATTTTTCATTTTTAGTGAACATTAATACACCACTTGTTTCTTTATCAATTCGATGAGTGACAAAAATTCTAGAATGAATGTCTTGGCTTCTAACATAATCCATACATAATCTATATGCTGTAATAGTTTTTTCTTTATCAGTTGCAATTGATAAAAGTCCAGCGGGTTTATTTATGACTAAATAATTTTCATCTTCATATAAAATTTTTAATTTAGATGCTTTTTGTTTTGTTTTACTCACTGAAACAGGTGAAATTTGAATAACATCACCTTTTACTACTTCAAAATCAAATTGAGAAATAGGCGCTCCATCAACTAATACTAATTTTTTTGATAAAAGCATTTTAATATTATTTCTTGATTTTGAAGAAAATATTTCAAATAAAAAATCAATTAAACAACAATTATTTTTGACAATATATTTTTTTAATTCTTGTTGATTAACAACTCTTTTAGATTTCTTTATCATTTGGTTACTCTCTTTACTTCATATACACCTTCAATATTAATAATGTTATTAAATAAATCTTGCATTTTTTCGGTGCTTTCTAATAAAACAGTTACACTGATCGTGGCTGTTTGCTTTTCTTTATGCGTTTTAGCACTAATTTTTTGACATGGAACACTTACTTGTGATAATAAATTCATTATATCGATTAACAAATTAGGACGATCATTTGAATTAATAACAATATTAACTGGATATTTTATA
>FR889422.1:8402-13225 GCA_000432895.1 Firmicutes bacterium CAG:449
ACAATATTAACTGGATATTTTATAGTCTTGGCTTCTAAATTCCATTTAACATCAATTAATCTTTTTTCATCTTTAATATTTGGGCAATCTTTACGATGAACTTTAATACCTTGTCCACGCGAAACATAACCAATTATTTCATCTCCTGGAAGAGGTGAACAACACGGTGAAACATTAATTTTAATATTATCAGCACCTTTTAAAATAAAAGATTGATTTGAAGAAGTATGATTTTTAAATGTGTTTTTTTCAATATATTTATTTAAAGCTTCTTCATCTGATAATTTTTTAAATCCTAAATAATCAGTAATTACCGCGGGTAAAGGACTTTTATTATTGACCGCTAAATATAAATCATCTAAAGTTGAACATGTATATCTTGATAAAAGTTTGTCATCATCAAGAAATTTAATCATTTGCTTTTCATTATATCCATAACTTTTAAATTCCTCTAAAAGCATATTTTTACCATTTTCAATATTTATATTACGATTATTTATTTCATTTTTCTTAGCTAAAAATTTTCTAATATGATTTTTAGCAAAAGAAGTTTTAACAATATTTAACCAACCTTCATTTGGCCCATTCGATGTTTTTGAAGTTTTAATTTCACAAACATCACCAGTTTTTAATTGAGTTGATAGAGGCACTAATACCCCATTTACAAGCGCACCAATTGCACTATCACCAACTTTAGTATGAATTTTATAAGCAAAATCAAGAGGTGTTGCTCCTGTTGGTAAATCAATAACTTTACCAAGTGGAGTAAAAACATAAACATTTGCATCAAAAATATCATGTTGTAAAGCTGACATATAACTTGATGCATCTTTATTATCTGATTCAATTGTCTTAAAATCACTTAACCAATGAAGTTTCTCTTCAATTTCTTTTTGTTCACGCTTTTGATCATATTTTTCATTTTCTTTATATCGCCAATGAGCAGCAACCCCACTTTCAGCAATTTCATCCATTTCTTTAGTACGAATTTGGATTTCATAAATATTACCATCATTAGCAATAATTGAAGTATGCAAAGATTGATACATATTAGGTTTAGGCATAGCAATATAATCTTTAAATCTTCCTGGAATTGGTTTATATATACTATGTATATAACCTAAAATTTCATAACAATTAACTTCTGTTACGGTAATAATTCTAATTGCCATAATATCGTAAATTTCTTCAAACTTACGACCTTTAACATAGATTTTTTTATAAATAGAATAAATTGATTTAATACGAGCCGATATTTCAAATTTAATCTTTTTTTCAATTAACATATCAGCAATTTTCTTTTGCATTGCCACAATATTCTTTTTGCGATTAATAGCCCCAGTATTTAATAATGAATCAATTTCTAAATACTTTTCTCGATCTAAATAATATAAAGACAAATTTTCTAGTTCTGCTTTTATGGTATTAATACCTAGTCGATGAGCAATTGGTGCATAGACATCTAAGGTTTCTTGCGCTATTCTTTTTTGCTTTTCTTCTGGCATATAAGATAATGTACGCATATTATGAAGTCTATCTGCTAATTTAACAATAATAACACGCACATCTCTAGCCATTGCAATAAAGATTTTTCGATGAGATTCGGCAACAAATTCTTTATCATGACGATGTGATAAACTACTAATTTTAGTTAATGCATCAACTAAAGTAGCTACTTCTGGAGAAAAAGTTTTACTGATTTCGTCTAAGCTTACATTACAATCTTCAACTGTATCATGCAAAATGCCCGCGATTAAAGTAGTTGGACCAGCATTTAAAGTCGCCAAAATATAGGCCACTTCAATAATATGGACTATATATGGATCACCTGATTTTCTAAATTGACCAGCATGCTTTTCACTTGCAAACGCAAATGCTTTTTCGATGCTTAAAATATCATTTTTATTATGAATATAATTTTCAAATTTATTTTCTACATCGCTAAAAGAATGTTTTTCATAGACAAAATCTTGCAATTTTAATTACTCCTTATCACTTAATTTTAATAAAGCTTTAAATGGATATTTCTTTGGTAATTCTTCTATTCCTGGTAAATTTTCTAAAGCGATAACACAGCCAATACCAACTACTTCTCCACCTAATTCATTAATTAAATGAATAGAAGCATTAACAGTTCCACCTAAAGCAATTAAATCATCAATAATAACAACTTTATCACCTTTTTTAATTCCATCTTTATGCATACATAAAGTATCAGAGCCATATTCAAGATCATAAGTATAACTGACTACTTCACGTGGAAGTTTATGTGGTTTTCTAACCGGCACAAAACTCATTTTTGCTTGTAAAGCGACTGGTGCACCAAATAAAAAGCCTCTTGCTTCCGGACCAACAATAACATTTGCATTTTGATCTTTAGCAAATTGAGCAAGTTCATTTACAACATATTCAAAAGCTTCTGGGCTTTGTAAAATAGGTGTAACATCTTTAAAAGAAATACCTTCTTTTGGATAACCATTAATTACTTTTATATAATTATTTAAATTAAGCATAAAAATCTCCTTCAAAATCAATTTAATTATACAATGGTCAATTACCTAATTAAAGAATCAATAACATTTTTTAGAAAAAATAATATATTAAAATGAGGTGATTATATGTATTATAATCGATATTATTATCCACCAGTGAATATTCCTTCAAGAAGAAGTTATATTAATCCTCTTAATGGAAGAAAAAATCTTCCTTTTAAAGATTTAGTTTTAAAAGCGGAAAAAAGTGTTGATACAGTTTCTTCTTTAATTCCTTTATACAAAAAAGTCCAACCAGTAATTGAACAAGGTAAATCAATGTTTTCAAATATTGGTAAATTATTTAAAAAAGAAGAAAAAAATAAACCAGTTAAAGAAAAAGTAGAAGCCGAAGTCGTTGAAGAAAAAGTTCAATTTGATTATCGAACAAATCAAAATAATTCTAAACCATATTTTAATTAGTTATGTTATAATTTAAATATGGAAATAAAAATTGCAAAAAATTATGGATTTTGTGCAGGAGTAAAAAACGCTCTTGAAATTGTAAATAAAACTGTTTTAACAAGTAAAGATAAAAAGATTTATATGCTTAATAAAATTGTTCATAACCAAAATGTAATTGAACAAATTAAAAATTTAGGAGTTATTATTCTTGATGATTCTTCTTTAACTAATGAAGAAAAAATTAAATCCATAAGTGAAGGTATATTAATCTTTTCTGCTCATGGACATGACAAAAAATTAGATTTATTAGCTAAAAAACAAAACTTAGAAATCGTTGATACTACTTGTAAAAAAGTCTTATTAAATATTAAGCAAATTCAAAATGCTCTTTTAGAAAATAAAGATGTTGTTTATATTGGAATAAGAAATCATCCTGAAACAGAAGCAAGTTTAGCTATTTCAGATAAAATTATCTTCTTAGATTTCTTTTCACCAGATTATTCAAAACTTAACAATTTAAAGAATATATCCATTCATAACCAAACTACCTTAATTCAAGATGATTTAATTAAAATCTACACTAAAATTAAGCAAATTTGTCAAAATGTTGAAGTTCATAATGATATTTGTTTTGCGACCTCTTTAAGACAAAAATCATTATTAGAAGTTACTGATGAAGATTTAATTATTATTATTGGTGATAAAATTTCCTCTAATTCGACTAGACTTTATGAAGTAGGTAAGAGTTTATATCCTAATAGAACAGTTTTACAAATTAATTCATTAGAAGAATTAACAAAATTTGATTTATCTAAATACAAAAAAGGATTTATTACCGCTGGAGCGTCCACTCCAGATGAAGTAATAAATCCTATCATTAAATATTTACAAAACTATTAATTTACTTTGTTCAACATCATTTACTTCAATTACTTCTAAAGATGAATCAATCTCTAGAAGTATTTTTTTCATCTGTTGAACAAATATTTTTTCTACTTCATGATCAACATGCAAGTAATTATAATGCTTATTTTTAATTTCTAAGCGAATATGATAAGGTGTATCACCTGATAAATAAATATCACAGCCTGCATCCATAGCTTTTTGATAATCTCTAGATCCAGATCCTCCTATAATACCAACTGTTTTGATATATTTTTTACCTTCATCAATTAATTGACCATATTTCAAATTAAGACAATTTAAAGCATATTTAGAAAATGAACTAACATCCATTTCATTTTCAAGTTCCCCCATTCTTCCCATTTCTAAATAAGGAATTGGACGAATATTTTTTAAATTAAGTAAAGTAGCCAAAGCATCATTCATTCCATCTTTACATTCATCAAAATTAGTATGAAAAGAATATACTGGAATATTATTATTTAATAAATCATCATACATTTCTTTTTTTAATGAATCAGTTTTTAAAATATAACTTTTTTTACCATAAAGAAAAGGATGATGAGAAATTATTAAATCAGCATTTTCTTTTTTAGCTATTTCAATAACTTTTTCAGTCACATCTAGACAAGTAACAATTTTATTAGTTTCTTGATGTAAGCAATTAACCATTACTCCAACATAATCATGATAGATTTTGGCAATTTTCAAAGGAAATCTTTTCCATAATTTTCTTATTAATTTCTTACTTTCCATATTTTTCAATTAATTCTTTCTTTGTTAAAAGTTCATTTTTTCTTTCATTAGGTAAATTTAAAGACAACAATTTATTTATTGAAGAAAGCTCTTCTTGATAAAAATTAAAATAATCTACATTCTTTTTTTGTAAAAGAATTGGACCAAACATTAATTCAATTTCATTTAAAGTTTCATTCCCTTTTTGATATTTAATGACTTGATAAAATTTATCATCTTTAATAATAC
>FR889423.1:0-159 GCA_000432895.1 Firmicutes bacterium CAG:449
TTGTTTTATTTAACAATTCATTTAGTTTAACCTTCTCTTCTTCACTAGAAAATTCATATGCGTAATTAAAATATTTATTTTTATTAAGAGGAAAAGATAAAGAAGATAAATCGTCTAAAGAATGTAATTTAAAATCAACTACTATTTTATATAAATACG
>FR889423.1:232-6748 GCA_000432895.1 Firmicutes bacterium CAG:449
CATTTAGTATATTCTTCGTTTTTTAAAAGTAATTTAAGTCGATTATAGATAGGTGAATAAATATTATCAGTATAACTTTCAACAATTACCACTTCTGTATCTTGAATAAATTCATTAAGAGAAATAGAAAAATAATTAGCTATTTTTTTTAAGATTTCCACATCTGGAGTGGATCTTCCTTGTTCCCATTTTGCTACTGCAGAACGAGAAACATATAAAATTTTTGCTAATTCTTCTTGGGTTAAAGATTTACTTTTTCTTAAACTAATTAACTTCTCTGCAAACATATTCTTTTTCTCTAGTAAAATCTAATCATAAAACAAATGATACCACACGATATTTTGCGTATCAAAATAAAAACCCTCTAAGTTTTCACCTAAAGGGCTAAATATTATTTAATTAAAGATGATATTCCATTGGATATGTTAAATAAGTAATTGGTTCAAGTTCATCTAAAGTAACTACACCACTTGGTGCATTCAATAAACTTGGAATTCTATTAACAATTGTCGCGCATGTATGTTCAACTGTTGCAGGTTTTACCACATGGAATTCAACATTTGGTTCACCTTCAATTGTCCAATCACACATATCTCCATCATCAGGTCCATAAACTTTACCAATACATTGAGTTTCAATAATTGGTCCTTGGAATGTTTCAGTTGTAACAACCGCGGCCATACCAATACATTCACCTTTAGTTAAAGTTCTACCCATTGTTGATGAATAAATATCTCCATCATGGAAATAAGGAACACATTTTTGAGTTTGTGATTTAATAGTCCAACCCATTTTATGGGCAAGAGCTTCATTAGAGTTCCATACATAAGAAGGTTCTATTTCTTCTGGATGAGCAATATCTTTTTCAAATTGTTCAGAAGTTAAGCCTACTCCGTGTGCTTTAGCTAAAGCAAGACCATAATCTTCAACATTATAAGAAACCGCTCCAGAAATCTTAGTAATTTTATTACAAGATCCTGCTACCATACCTACCATATTAACCCAGAAAGTATCTTCCATACCAGAGCCAACAAATGTGCAACCATGTTCTTTAGCTATAACATCAAGTTTATTCATTCTTACTGGATCAGTAGTCCAAGCATATGTAGCTTCTTCACAAGTAGAAATAACATTAATTCCTCTTGATAAACATTTAACATAATGATCATAACAATCACTAACTAAACTAAATAAAGTAACAATCGCTACATCAGCATCACATGAAGATAAAACTGCATCAGCATCATTAGAAATTAAAACACCTGTTTTTACTCCAAGACCTGCAAAGTCACCAACATCCATACCTACTACTTTTGGATTAACATCAATTGCTCCAACAATTTCTGCTCCATGTTCATATAAATAACGTAAAATATATTTAGCCATCTTTCCACAGCCATATTGAACAACTTTAATTTTTTGCATATTTTTCCTCCTAAACTTGTCCTAATTTTATTTTAAAGTCTAATCCAAGTTGAGAGTCAATAGTAAATCGATAATTTTTTACCGAAATTTTAAAGGAACTTGTAAGCGTAAATACATTGATCTTTTTTGATTAGAGAAAACATTAAATTCAGTTATAACTTCACAAATATAATCTCCACATATTTGATAATTATTTTTCTTACAGTATTCTAATAATCTTTTTCCAAATTCTATTTCTTCATCAAAATTATCTAAATAAATACAAGCATACATTCCGCTTTCTATTTTTTTTACATTTTCTGAAGAAGGAAAATCATCATCAACAAATACAAATATTTCATTAGAAATATAACGATTATTAATATAATCATTTTGAATAATACTTGATCCAGCATTACAATAATAGACTTGAGGTAAATTATTATTAATCATATTATTTTTTAAAGTATTAAGTTCTTTTTCATACATAGAAATATTATAATCATAGAAATTTATCTTGGTTTTTAATGAATATATTTTTCTATGGGGAATATATTCAATAGTTCTCATTCCTTTTTTAGGTGATTCACGAAATCTTTCAATACTAGAAATAGTTCTACTAATCGCATTTAAAGATAAATTTAATTCATTTATTTGATCTTTAATTTGCTTTTTCTTTTTAATTAAAGTTGATTCAATTAATTTTAAATCATTACTATCAAGAATTTCTTTAATTTCACTTAAAGACATATTTAATTCTTTCATATATTGAATCATATCTAAACGAGCATTTTGATTAATCGAATAATAACGATAATTTGTACTTTCATCAATATAAATAGGTTTTAATATTCCTAATTCATCATATAAACGTAAAGTAGGAATTGAAACATGATTGATTTTAGAAAATTCTCCAATTTTAATTAATTCATCCATAAAAAACTCTCTTATTAATTAGACTTTACCCTAGAATAAACTTAATATCATCTTTAGACATTGAAGTGATTGATTTATCATCTTTAGAAATCAAAGAATCAATTAAATCTTTTTTCTTATTTTGTAATTCAATAATTTTTTCTTCAATTGTATTTTCACACATTAATTTAATAACTTCAACATTCTTTTTTTGTCCAATGCGATAAGTCCTATCGGTAGCTTGATCTTCAACTGCTTGATTCCACCAAATATCCATATGAATTACTGTATCCGCTCCTATTAAATTAAGTCCACTTCCTCCTGCTTTAATAGAAATTAAAAATACTTTAACTAAAGAATTCTCATCATTAAAATTGTTACATAAAGTTAATCTAACTTCTGCTTTAGTTTCTCCAGTTAACATGTAATATGGAACATTTTTCTTATTTAAATCTTCACCGATAATCTTTAAAACCTCTACAAATTGAGAAAAAATCAAAATTTTTCTTCCTTGAGGAAGATATTCATCTAAAATTGAATTTAATAAATTAATCTTTGCACTATCACCTTGATAGTTTTTAATAAAAGTTCTTGGCTCAACACAAATTTGTCTTAATCTAGTTAAAAAAGGTAACATCGAAAAAACATTATTATTTTCTTCAAAAATCTTTTTAGCCTCTAAACAATAAGAATCATAAATCTTTTTTTGCTCACTAGTTAATTCAGTCGAAATTACTCTTTCAAATTTATCTGGTAAATCTTTTAAAGTTTCTTTTTTAGTTCTTCTTAAAATAAATAAACTAATTTTTTTATAAACAATTTCTTTATATGATTCATCTGTTTCAAATCTTGATTTAAATTCTTCAATCTCTTCAAAATAACCTGGCATTAAAAAATCAAAAATTGACCATAACTCTAAAACATTATTTTCAATTGGTGTACCAGTTAAAACAAAACGATATTCTGAAGATAATAGTTTTGTTGATATACTCTTTTTAGAAGTAAAAGTTTTTATTGCTTGAGCTTCATCAAGAATAACATATCTAAATTTAATTTTTTTATATAATTCAATATCATTTCTTAAAGAATCATAAGAAGTTAAATATAAACATCTTTTATTTAAAGCAATATTATTAATTATATTTTTTCTTTCTTCACTAGTTCCAAATATTTTTTGATAAACAGTATGTGGAACAAATTTATTTATTTCGTTAATCCAGTTAAAAATTAAGGATTTAGGGCAAACAATTAAGCTAGGTGCTTCTTCTTTATCTAAATCATAAAAAGATAACATTTCAAAAGTTTTACCAAGTCCCATATCATCCGCTAGAATGCCTGAAAAATGATATTTTTTTAATTCAAGTAACCAATTAACTGCTTCTTTTTGATATGGTTTTAATTCATATTGATAAGATGGAAGATTATTTTGTTTTTCTTTAAAAGAAGAAATTGAAGAAATTACTTCTTCCATATATTGATCAAGAGGATAATCATTTTCTAAATTAATTAATTTAAAACGATTATAGATTGGCATTGTTTTCTTTTCTTTTAATTTTTTAGGATCAAGATGCAAATCAGTAGTTACTTCATAGAATTCTCTTGCATTATCATTATCTAAACTTAAAATAGTGTTATCTTTTAATCTAATAAAAGATTTTTTTCTTTTAAGTGATTTATATATTTGCTCTAACTCTTCTTCTGAAAAAGATGAATTTTCTAAAAAGACATCCATTAAATTATTATTATAAGAAATATGATATTTTTGTTTTTCAAAACTTTTAATTTTACTATTTTTTATTGAATCAGACAAATAAACAATTGCTAGTTTATTTAAAAGAGATAAATCACTTAATAAAAATTTATAAACTTTTTCTTCATCAACAATTTCATTATTAATAAAACCAAGTTGTTCTAAAAACATTTTAATAGTTTGATAAGTAGAAACATATAGATAACGATCTTTATCTAATAAAATATTATTTTGATATATTCTTTCTTCTACAGTTATTTTCTTTTCATCATAATCAAAATACAATTCAATACGATCAACATTAATTTCTTTAACAAGATTTTCATCTAAGACTTTAATTTCATTTTTATTAGTTAAATAAACATTTTTTATAAAAGCATTTAAAATTTTCTCATCAAGATCTATTTTTAAATTTTGATATTTAGTAAAAAAACCAAATAAAGAATAATTTATCTCATCAAAGGTATATGCTTCTTTAGATGAATCATCAAAATAAATAGCAAAATCATTAAATAACATCAAATTAGTAAAATCTAAAACCGGATTAGTTTTAATTAAATGATCTTCATCAATATAATATTCGATTTGTTTATTTTCCTTAGTAAAATAATATCTTTTTTCATTAAAACTAATGATATCATTTTTATTTAAAATATTTAAATAATCTTTAAAAACTTCTTCATCAATAAAATCAGAATATAAATCTAATTTTTTTAATAAAGAAAACATTTTTTTACCATGACTAGATAAATTATTCTTATTACAACAAAATGATAATGTCTTACTAAAACGATATAATTCATTACTATCAAAATTATTTAAAAATTCTCTTAAATCTTTTATAACATATTCTTTTTTACCATTATAAAATTTTACTTTATAAACATTGTCTGTATAAAAATAAAAAACAAAATCACCATTATTAATTGATTGAAGTGAATTAGAAATTAAAGATACATTACTTTCATTAATAAAACTTGCATCACTAACAAAAGAAGAAATAAGTTTATTTAAATCATTTTTCTTAATAATTTTTTCTTGCTGATCTATTAAAGAAGAAAATTTATCATTACAATATATTGGTAATTTACCTATAAACGAATTAAAGAAATCATTTTTAAAAGTAAGAAAATTTTCTTCATTTTTTAATTTACCATCTTTTTCAAACGAGCAAGAAAAAATATTTTTATCTTCTAAGCAACATGTAAAAACAATTTCATAATTATGATAATCATAAATATCTTCTTTTAAAGTAAAATTATAAGTGAAAATTTTATTAAATTCATCGTAAAATAATTCATTATTTTTAAAAACATTATCATAAACTTTTTTTAATTTATTTTTATCCATTTTTTTATATAATGATTGTTCATAAAAAGGTAAAGTATATTTTGCTAAATCAAACTTTAAAAGAAAATTAACAATATTTTCTTGATAATTGAATTGATTATTTATTAAAAATAAAGATAATTTTTTTATAATATTTAACCTTTCTTCTTCTGATAACTTATTAATATCAATTGAAGAAACTATATCATCAATTTTATTATCTTCTATCACTGTTAAGTACTCTAATTTTTCTATTATAGGTAATTTAGCAATATAATCAGTAAAATAATATCGATTTTTTAATATCAACATTTTTAAATATTTTTTAGGTAAATTATTAACTAAAAGATTATAATTCTTATCAAAATCAAATTTATAAGAATTATTATTTATTAGTTGAACAATCATACTTGAATTATTTTCATCATATTCTATGTTATTTAAAATTTCTTCCATTAAACCATTATAAAAGAAATTATCATTTGTCATTTTATATAATAAACTTTTGTAATTATCAATAAAATAATCATGAAGAATACTAAAAAATTCATTATCTATATACTTTGGATATGCTTTACATTCATATATTAACTTATCAACAAATGGTGTTTTTTTACTATTATTTAAAAGATAATTATTAACAAGATTAACACTAAAATAAATAATTGCTCGACTAAATAAAGTATAATTCAAATAATAAACTTCTGAAATTAAAGATATTTTATCAAGTAACTTATCATTTAAATTATTAATAATCTTATCTTTAAATAATTTCATTTTTGAATAATCAAAATAATAAGTATCAAATTTATTAGTATTAATTTTTTGTAAAGTACTAACAAGGTCATTATCTAAATTATAAGTTTCTTCTTGAATAAGTTTCTTCTTGATCAAAATTATTAATTTTATTATTAACAATTTCTAGTAATGCAAAAGCGTGTTTACAGCAACTTCCAACTGGACATGAACATGTAGAAAAAAATGTGTTTCTAAAAAAACTTACTCTAGTATGATATGTATAATTAGACGATCCTTTAATATTAGCTTCTATCATCGTAGGAGAAGATAAACTGATATCACTATTTAAATTAGTAATATTAATCAATTCTTGGCTTCTA
>FR889424.1:0-521 GCA_000432895.1 Firmicutes bacterium CAG:449
AACCAACATTTTAAACTCTGATGAAGTCAATAATTGTGTAGATGAAGTAATTAAAGATTTTGGTAAAGTTGACATTTTAGTTAATTTAGCAGGTGGTTCTGCTAGAAAAAATCGTCATTTCTTTTATGAGCAAAGTGATGAAGTATTTCAAAATAT
The DNA here is from genome assembly GCA_000432895.1 of Firmicutes bacterium CAG:449. Lineage (GTDB taxonomy): Bacteria > Bacillota_I > Bacilli_A > RFN20 > CAG-449 > CAG-449. The sequence continues at coordinate 157 of FR889424.1, forward strand.
AATTGGTGTTAACTTATTTGGTACATTCTATTTTTGTCGAAAATGTGCTCAATATATGATAAAAGCAAAATATGGTAAAATAATTAACACTTCTTCAGTGGTAGGTTTAGAAGGACATGTTATGCATAGTGAATATGCTGCTGCTAAAGGCGGTGTTGTTTCAATGAGCAAATCAATGGCAAAAGAATTAGGAAAATTTGGTATTAATGTAAATTGCGTGTGTCCAGGTATGATTCCAACACAAAACGCTACAAATGGTAATTTAAACCATACTAATTATTTACATATGACACCTTCACCTAGAGATATTACAAATGCAATTATGTTCTTAGCATCTTCTAAAGCTCGTTTCATTACAGGACATG
>FR889424.1:527-3246 GCA_000432895.1 Firmicutes bacterium CAG:449
ACAGGACATGATTTAATTGTTGATGGTGGTAGAAATCTCGCTACTAGAGGAACTGAAAGCGATTAGTTTATTTACATCAGTAATGGAAAATAATTTTAAAATAAATATTGCTATTAGTTTACTAAAATTTAACGAAGAATAAATAAAATAACTTGTTTTTCTTATCTAATTTTTGATGGTTTTACAAAACTCTAAAAAATATATAAGTTGGAAAAATGCAATTTTTGATCTGATTTTGGTTGGNNGAAAAATGCAATTTTTGATCTGTTTTTGGTTGGAAAAATGCAAAATAAATTAACTATTTAAGATTTAATGAATAAATTTGATTTATTTTAAAATATAATTTATAAGTAAACTAAAGTTAAAATTAAAAAATATTTGTTAATTATAATTTTAAATAGAAAATGATTTATTTGATAATAAGAATATTAAAACTAAAGATTGTGGAAGCAAATATGTCGAATAAATATTGTTTAATGGAGATAAAATCTAATGGATGAATTTGTTGTATATCAAAAAATGCACGAACTTGAAGGTAAAATACATTATCACTTTAACAATATTGTGTGGCTATCAAAAGCGATGATGTCGGAAAAAATTAATGTTTTCGGAGAAGGAAAGAATCATAGTGAATACGTTAATGATGGACTTGCAACAGTTGGTGATACCATACTGAAATCTGTTATTGCCGATTATCTATATCGAGAAGGCGTTACTACAAAAGGAAAAATTACGCAGATAAAAAGCAAACTTGAAAATAATAACGTTATGTATAGTATTATGTTGAAATGTAATCTAATAGAATATGCATATAACTCAAAACACTTTCAATCCGATTTAGATGTTCCTGAGCATGAAAAAGTTGTGAACAAAAGACACAATCCTTATATTGAAGCGATTGTCGGGGCGGTATTTTATGATTCAAATTACGATACAACAAAGTGTTGGATATTAAAATGGCTTTTGCCACTTTTAATTAGCGAATCAAAATGTGAAATTAACTAAGTTGCTTATTTTAAAGATATATAAAATTGCTTATCTTGACACTTTTATGGTTAGTATAAATTAACATTATAAATAATCATTCTTTTTTCAATGATAATGCAATATTATTACAAGAGACTTATACAAAATTTAATTTTTCTTTCTTTTTAAGTATTTATCTAAAATTATTAAAATATTTGAGCACTTATTTTTCTTTAATGGATCTATTTCAGATAAATTTTTTAGATTAGGTAATAATTTATCTTTACTTATTTGAAATGTAATTGCTCTTTTTCCTTTTTCTTTTCTTTTTGTTTTTTCTCCTAGATAAACATCTTCAATGTCAGAGTTCATCCATATTAAATTTATAGAATTATTTTTACAATAAATTTTTATTTCTTCATTTAATTTTTCATCATAATCATAATCTGCAATTACCACTATTACTGGAGTTCTACTTGTTTTTTTACAAGCATTTTTAATTTTATTATCTTGTTTTGTTAATTGAGATTTACTTGTTGCAAATATTTTAGTTATTCCAAATGTTCTTGGTTGATAATAATAGTCTATTGTACTTTTAATATACATATAGTCTGATTGATTAGAGGAGCGAGTTTCCATAATTAAGATTAATTCTATCATTATTCTTCACCAAAAAAGATATTTATAAAATCAAAATCTTCAATGTTCATTGGTGAATTTGGAAACGCACCAGTTGCATAATCGGTTATTGGTGATTTGTTTCCTTGAGCAACCCATGTATCAATTTTATTATCGTTTCCTATTACAACGATTGATTTAGTTTGTTTTTTTAATATGTTCATTGATTCAATGTTATGTGTTGTAAAAATTAATTGACCTTTACCGTATTTTTTAAAAAAAGATATTAGTTTTTCAAAATAAATAGTATTAATATTTGTATCAATTTCATCAATAAATACTATTTTTCCTTTTGCACAATTCATTAAGTAAAAAAATAATTTTACTAATTGTTTTATTCCAGATGATTCATATTCTAATTCGACATTATAATTTTCGTATACAAATAATTTTTTTAAGTGGTAAAAAGAAAAATCTTCTTGTTTTATAATTTTAATTTCTTTAACATCTGGTTTGAATATTTGGATAAACTTTTCAAGCTTCTTAGTTTCTTCTTCATATAGATGAAATGATTTTATATCAATAATTTCATCATCACTATAATAGATATCATTAAACATTTCATTATTTGTATTTTTTGAATTATAATCACTTAATAAGGTTTTTATTACATTGTTAGCAAGTTTAGAATTATTATGTTTATCTGATTCTAATAAATATACCTCGATATTATTTATGCAAAGAAAGCAATATAGAATTATTTTTTCAATTTCGGAAAAATTTTTTTCTTTATTCTGTATTACTCTTTTTGCTACAAGTTGCATAATAGATGTATATTCTAAATCAGCATTTGATAAATAATCAAGGTTATTATTTTTGTTATCATAATCAGAAATTATTTTTTCATTTTTTTTTGAAATTAAAAGTTTATATTTATCCGATAATGTTCTTCCTGTTGAGAGTAAAATACCTTCTTCAGAAATATAATAATTAGAAGTTAATTTATTTTTAAAAATTTTAATATAATGTTTTAAAACAGAATTTTTTTGATATTGATAAATCATTGATATGTAAAATTCTTGTTTTTTATAATTGATTAATTTGTTTAATTTTTCTTTTGTTTCATTTTGAATTA
>FR889424.1:3294-5576 GCA_000432895.1 Firmicutes bacterium CAG:449
TTTTTATAAAGATCTATTGATGTAATTATGGCACTTTTACCTGAACCATTATATCCAAAAATTCCTTTAATATTGTTTAATTTATTAATGCCATTTTCAATTGTTTCATTTGAAAAAGTAATTATAATTTCATTTTCAAGGTTTTTAATTCCATAAGTTGATAATTGTAATAGTTTATACATATTTTATCCCTCTATAACATAATTTTAACATAATGTAATTTTTGTGTAAATAATTAACGATAATATTTTTTGTAAAATAATTTATACAAAAAATGACAAAATATATCATTTTATGTTTATTAAAATGAATGTGTAATAGTATATTTATGTTAAATAAATAAGACAAATAAAGGGGGAAAAAATAATTACATGGATTTATTTGAAAAATGGTTAAATGAAAACAATTCTAAATGGATAAAAATAGCATTAACTGATAATTCTTACAAACAAATTTATCGCAAAGAAAAAAGAGAAGAGCTTTCAAACAATAAAGTAAATTCTGATTTAGCAACTTATGGTGATGCTATTTTAAAAGTGTGTTTAATGAAAATTTTAATTGAAAGAAATGAAGAAAAATTAACTGAAAAAAAGAAAATATATGAATCAGATAGATCATTAGTAAAATATATTGCTCCAAAATATGATTTAATAAATAAAATATATATGGATAAAGAAAAGAAAACGCATAGTTATGATTATGATTCTTATTATAATAGTACAAAAACAAAAAATAGATGCAAATATATTGCAACTTGTGTTGAGGCACTTATTGCAGCAATCTTTATTGAAGAAAATTATGAATTAGATCCAATTGTTAATTTAGTTAAGCAATGGATGCCTTTATGTGAAAAAGATTAAATCTCAATGTTTTCATATTTAATGTTTTTATTAATATAAATAACATTAATAATTGTATAAATAATTGCTAAACTTCCAATAGATATAAAAACATAAGACATAACTTTGCCAATATTATTATCATGATTAAATCCTTTACAATAATCTTCATATGTAAAGTAATTAACCTCTTTAGCGGTTATACCATATAAATCATTATAGTAGTGCTTATTAACATTTTTTTTATTCATTGATATATCATCAGATTTATCAATAAGAATAGTTACTTCATCATTATCATTAATTGATGTATAAAAAGATTTATTAAAGTATTTTGTGCAATAAGATGGAATACGATATTCAGTGTCTTTTTCATAAAATCCAAAGGCAATATAATTCTTTTCTGATCTAACATATTCAAAATGATAAGTTTGACTTGTTAATTCGGATTTATCTATTAAAGATGTATTATGAACTATTGTTAAAGCAATAATACCAAGTGTTAAGCAAAGAGAAGAAATAAGAATTCCTGAAAGTAATGTGTTTTTTCTTTTTCTTATACCATATCCTTTAACTTTATTGTCAGAAAGAATATGATTAATTCCTAATTCTTCATCATCAAATTCTAATTCCTTTTTTTGCTTGTTAATATAGTATTTTATTCCTAAAAATATTGCGATGCTAAGCACTAAGAATATTGTGGCAAAAATTGATTTTTCAAAGACAAAAAGAATTAAAGAACAAACAAATAAAACACAAAATAATATAGGGTTACCAATTGTTAAGTATTTAATTTTTTTTGTGGAGTTTTCTCGATAATGTTTTCCAATTAATTCATACTTAGAATCTAAATCTGTATTATCTAATTTATCATTAATATTTGTTGCTAATTGATTAATTCCTATTATATTATGTTTTCTTCTTTCATTAACAATATTAATAAATTCTTGTATTCCATTAGTGGCAATATCCATCGTAAAAGCTAATTTTCCATCTTTTTTTTGAAATATTATTCCTGTTCCAGCAAATGTTATATTATCAATTTCAGAAATTGAAATACGTTTTTCTTTACAATAAAAACGATGGACAATAATTGTATCATTTTCAATTGCTTCATAATCAAAATATTGATCTAGAATAATTAATAAACTTAGAATATAAAAGAATAAACCCATAATAGTTGGTATAAGAGTTTCGGAATTAGAATCTTTATTAAAAATAAAACTTAAGATAACACCTATTAGTTCTAGAAAAAGTCCAACACCAACAAAAACATAACCAAAAATTCTATATTTTTTATAACTAGTAGTTACAAATTCATATTGTTTTCTTTTGGTATATTTTCCTTTATATAAAATTATTATAGTGGTAATTATTGATATTAGTAATACAAGTAGGTTAATAATTATAAATGCCATAAATTTGCTCCTGTCTATTTAATTA
>FR889425.1:0-1203 GCA_000432895.1 Firmicutes bacterium CAG:449
ACCCCACTTTATTTAAGAGAGCCTTTGTTATAAAGAAAAAGAAGTTTTTCAACTTCTTTTTTAGTTAGCTTTATTTATACAGCCAAAGATTTCACATTTAGCTTGTACAACTTCTTGGATTCCTTTTTTACCAGGGCCAATGATTTTACGTGGATCATAAACGTTTGAATCTTTATTTAAAACTTCTCTAACGATTTTAGCCCAAGCTTGTTGTGATTCTGTATTAACATTAATTTTAGCTGTTCCTAAAGAAATAGCTCTTTTAATTTGATCTTCTGGAATTCCACTTCCTCCGTGAAGAACTAGAGGAACACCAACCATTTGATTAATTGTATCCATTTCTTTGAAACCTAATTTTGGTTCACCATGGTAAGGTCCATGTACTGAACCAAGAGCAGGTGCTAAACAATCAATACCAGTTTCTTTAACCATTCTTACACATTCTTCTGGAACTGCATACATTGATTCAGCAACAACATTATCTTCTTGTCCACCAACTTTGCCTAATTCAGCTTCAACTGTGACACCTCTAAGATGAGCATAATCAACAACTTGTTTAACTATAGCAATGTTTTCTTCTAATGGATGATGTGAGCCATCAATCATAACTGATGTAAAGCCTGCATCAATAGCAGCTTTACAAATTTCAAATGATGCACCATGATCAACATGTAAAGCGACAGGAACTGTAATATTATGATCAATAATAAGTCCTCTAACTAAACCAACAACTGTATTCCATCCACCCATATAAGTAGATGCACCAGAAGTAACACCTAAAATAACTGGTGCGTTTAATTCTTGAGCTTTATCAAGAATTGCTGCAGTCCATTCAACATTATTAATGTTAAATTGTCCAACTGCATATTTGCCCTCTCTTGCTTTGAGGAGCATTTCTTTCATATTAACTAATGCCATTTTTTAATCTCCTTTATTAGTTTCTACTTTAATAATCTTCATTTTCGCTAGTTTCTTCATCTTCAGAGTCTTCATCGTCAGAGTCTTCATCGTCATCGTCATCACCAAAGAGTTCTTTTTCTGAAGCATTTTCATCAACTTCTTTTTCATCATCTTCAATATCATCTGCATAAACTTCATTCATATCAATATGAACTTTATCAAATGTATATCTTGATCTTAAATCCCAAGTATTTTCACCTAAAGTAATGAATCTTCCATCTAATGATAAAGCAGTATAAAATT
>FR889425.1:1231-9913 GCA_000432895.1 Firmicutes bacterium CAG:449
CTTGCTTTACTTTTTGCTTCTTCTTCTGATAATCCTTGAATTTGACTTACTTCTTCCCAAAGTTTAGAAAATTCAACTGGTTTTCTTTTATTAGAAACAAGTTCATATGCTACATCTAAATTTGATTTAATCATTTTTTTCTCCTCTTTTACATTCTTGTAGGTGCACTGACACCAATAACTTCCAATGCATTTTTTAAGACAATTTGACAAGCCTTACATAATGCAATACGTGATGATGATAATTCAATGTTCGATTTATCAATCACTCTACACATAGTATAAAATTCATTAATGCTAACCGCAAGTTTTTGAATAAAAGTTGTAATTTTATATGGTGACCTATTAATTGCCGCATTAACAATTTCCTTTGGATATTCCGCTAAAACTTTTAATAAAGCCTTTTCTTTTTCTTCTGTTAAATTCTTTCCAGATTTATCTAAAGGTATATCTTTTCCTTGTTCAAGAATTGCACATAATCTTGCATGAGCATATTGAGCATAATATACCGGGTTAGATGATTCCATTTTTTTTGCTGAATCAATATCATAATCTAGATGAGAAGAAGCCGCTCTTGAAACAAAGAAGTATCTTACTGCATCAATTGAAGTTTCTTCACATAATTCTTTCATAGAAACAGCATTACCTGTTCTTTTTGACATTTTGTATTCATTACCATCTTTAAATAATCTTACCATTTGAATTAGTTCAATTTCTAAGCATTTAGGAGAATAGCCACACATTTGTAAAGCTGATTTCATTCTTTCTATATAACCATGGTGATCCGCACCAAGACAATCTATACATAGAGGAAATCCTCTTTCTAATTTATTAACATGATAAGCAATATCAGGTAACAAATAAGTATAACTACCATCAGATTTAATAATGACACGATCTTTATCATCAGTAAAATCAGTTGTTCTTAAGAAAGTTGCTCCATCTTTTTGATAAATAAAATCTTTACATTTTTCAAGAACTTTTTCAACTTCTCCATTTTGACGAATTTTCTTTTCAGAGGAGAAAACATCAAAACTTACTCTAAACATTTGTAAATCTTTTTCAAGTTTTTGTAATTCTAAAGCAGTTCCTCTTTCTTTAAAAAATTCAAACCCTTCTTCAGAATCAGATAAATATTTATCACCAATTTCAGCAATAATTGTTTTAGTAATATTAAAAACATCTTCACCATGATAACCATCTTCAGGAAATGGATAATCAGGATTATTTTCTAAAATTTGATGATATCTAGCTCTAATTGATTTAGCTAAATTATTAATTTGATTACCAGCATCGTTAACATAGTACTCTCTAGTAACATCATAACCAATTTTACTATAAAGACGGCAAATACAATCACCAATTGCCGCGCCCCTAGCATGACCTAAATGTAAATCACCAGTTGGATTAGCCGATACAAATTCTACATTGATTTTTTCATTTTTACCATAATTAGAATTACCATAGTTTTGATTCAAATCAATAATAGTACCAATTAAAGAATTTAAGGATTCTTGTTTAATAAAGAAATTAATAAATCCAGGACCAGCAATTTCAATTTTTTCGATATTTTCATCATTAATTAATTCCACTAAATTCTTTGCAATTTGAATAGGAGCAGAACGTAAAACTCTAGCCATTTGCATTGCAACATTTGTGGCATAATCACCATGTGCTTTTTCTTTTGATCTTTCAATAACAATATTATCTTCTTTAATATCAACATTTAATTTTTTAAATGCTTCAATAATTAATATTTTTAAATGTTGTTCAATATCTAACATAATTCTTCTCCAATAATTATTATTTCATTCAATGAAATAATTTTATTTGTTTTTTCATCAAATAGATTATACTTTAAATTAATTTCATTTTCACTATGTTTTATAAAAGTTGCTTCAGTTATAAAGCATAGAGAATAAGAATTTTCTAAATTAAGACAATATTTTCCTTTTTTATTTAATAAAAAAGTAATTTCACTATTTGCATCTTTAAATCTTTGCTTAACAAAAACTCTTTCAAAATCGCTAATAATCTCAAGAGTAAGGATATTTCCATCAACTTTAAAAGCAAATTTATATTTATTATCATTTTTTGATATTAATGCACCATGAAATTCATCACTACTTTTTTCATTAGTTAAAATATCAAAACTATTTCTTTTTAAGCAATATTTATTGTATTTTTTCATACATCAAAAATATAAACTTATTACAAAATAAAAGCAACTTAAATGTATATTTTTTTGATAAATAAGCAAAATATTTATATGAATAAAAAAATAATTATTTCTTTAACTTGTTTATTTTTTTCTTGCAATTTAATTTTATTTTTTGCCTATTTATTTACTCCAAATGATAATTTAAATAAACCAAATTATATTGAATTACAAGATATTAATAATGAAAAAATATATTCATATAACCATGCTTATCAAGGAGACTATGTTTATTTAAAAGATATTTCTAATTGTTTTATAAAAACTTTAATCAATACAGAAGATAAAAACTTTTATTCTCATCATGGATTTGATTATAAAAGAATTATTGCTTCTTTATTTAACAATCTTAAAACATCATCTTTGTCTTCAGGAGCTTCAACAATAAGTCAACAACTTGCTAGAAATCTTTATTTAAACAATGAAAAAACTTTATTAAGAAAAATTAAAGAAGCTTTTTTGAGTATTAAATTAGAATCACGCTATTCAAAAGACTATATTTTAGAATTGTATATTAATTCAGTCTATTTTGCTCATAATATTTATGGACTTAAAACTGCTAGTAATTATTATTTTCATAAAGACCCAATCACTTTAAATTACCAAGAATCATGTTTATTAGTAGGGATAATTAACGCTCCCAATCTTTATTCACCTTTTATTGATGAAAAAGCTTCTAATCAAAAGCAAAAAAACATTGCTTATAGTTTATATTTAAATAATATTATCGATATTAATGAATATTATAATATTTTACAAAATAAATCACCATTATATGGTTCTTTAAAAATTAATAATCAAATTGAACAATATTATCATCAAGGAATCAATAAAGAATTACAAGAATTAAAAATTAATAAAGAGTCTAAACAAGGATTAATAATTCAAACATATTTAAATCAAAATCTTGAAAATTTAATTCAAAGAACTATTTCTAATTACAAAATAAATGATCAATTAGCTATCATTATTATGAAACCATATTCAGGAGAAGTTCTTGCTTTAACAGGAGGAAAAAACTATTTTGAATCAGAATATAATCGAGCTTTAGATAGTTATCGACAAATTGGCTCAACTATAAAACCTTTTATTTATTATTTAGGATTAATTAATGGCTTAACCCCTTTAAGTAAATTTAATTCTTCTCCTACCGAATTTAAACTAGAAGATGGTACAAATTATTCACCAAGAAACTCTAATAATATCTATGCATATAAAGATATCACTATGATCGAAGCATTAGGAATGTCAGATAATATATATGCAGTTAAAACTGCTCTATTAGTAGGCTCAAATAATATCAAAAACTTTTTAAATTGTTTTTATCCAAGCAATCAAAAAAGCACAATTTCTATTTCTTTAGGTGGCATTGAATTAACTCCCTTACAATTAATCTCTATTTATAACACTTTAGCCAGTGAAGGAATTTACTATAAACCAAAATTTATTAAAAATGTTAGTTATACTAATGGAATACAATTGTATGAAGCAAAAAAAGGTGGAAAAATTATTTTAAAGCATGACGAATGTATAATGATAAATTATTTAATGCAAGCCCCTTTTGATCGAGGATTAATTACTTATAGCAGTCCTACTATGGTAAACTATCAAACTATTAACCAATACGCTTGTAAAACTGGCACGCTTGTAAAACTGGCACTACTTCATCATCTTCATGGGTAGTAGGATTTAACAAAAAATATACTATACTTGTATATGTTGGTGACGATGAAAATAAAAAATTAAGTGATGGAACGATCGCAAAAAAAATATGGAAAGATATCGCTAATGAATTAATTATCAATGAAGAAAATAATTTCTATGACATCCCTAATTCATTAAAACTAATCAAATTCCATAATTCTATTTATAATATATATTCTAAAAATTATTTAATAAAAAAATAATTATTTTTCAATTAACAAACTAACTGTTGCTTCGATAGCTTTATTTTCTCCAACCTCACCACATTTTTCATTTGTTTGAGCTTTTAAAGAAATATCATCTAAATTCATTTCTAATAAAGAAGCCATATTTTGTCTCATTAATAATAAATAATCTTTTAATTTAGGTTTTTCTAAAATAATATTCGCATCAATATTAATAATGTGATAACCTTCTTTTTTTATTAAATCATAACAATATTTAACAATAATAGAAGAATCCATATTTAAATATTTATTATCATTATCAGGAAAATAAGTTCCTAAATCACCTTTAGCTAAACTTCCTAAAATAGCTTCCGCTAAAGCATGATAAAGAACATCACCATCACTATGAGAAACAGGTCCTTTATCAAAAGGAATTCTTACCCCACCAATAATTAATGGCCTATTATTGTTTTCCAATCGATGAATATCTCTACTTTGACCAATTCTCATGTTATTTTCCTGAAACATTAAATCTAATTAATAAGCAATCACCATCTTGAACTAAATAATCTTTACCTTCTAAGCGGATTTTGCCAGCTTCTTTTAAAGCTTTCTCAGTTTTATAATTAAAGATATCTTCACAAGCATAAGTTTCTGCACGTATAAAGCCTTTTTCAAAATCAGAATGGATTAAACCAGCACATTGAGGAGCTTTCATTCCTTTTTTAAAAGTCCAAGCTCTAACTTCATCTTCACCAACAGTAAAAAATGTTGCAAGATTTAATAAAGAATAAGTTGATCTAACTAAACGATCTAATCCAGTTTCATGGACACCTAAATCATTTAAATATTCTTTTTTTTCTTCATTAGATAAATTGGCAAGTTCACTTTCAATTTCAGCAGAAATCGCAATACATTGAACTTTTTCTTCTTCAGCAATTTGTTTAACTACTTGATAATATTTACAATTTTCTGGATTAGCATAATCACTTTCAGAAACATTAGCTACATAAATAACCGGTTTCATAGTCAAAAGATTAAATGATTTAATAGTTTGTTGTTGTTCTTTTGTTAATTCAACACTACGAGCCATTTTTCCATTTTCTAAAGCATTTTTAATTAAAGTTAAAACTTGTAATTCTTCTACAGCTTGCTTTTCTTTAGAAGTTCTTGCTTTAACTTCAACTTTACCAATTGCTTTATTAACTGTATCTAAATCAGCAAAAATTAATTCTAAATTAATAACTTCAATATCTCTTTTGGGATCAACATTTCCATCAACATGAATTATTTCGCTAGAATCAAAGCATCTAACTACATGACAAATCGCATCACACAAACGAATATTAGCTAAGAATTGATTTCCTAAACCTTCACCTTTCGAGGCTCCTTTAACAAGGCCTGCAATATCAGTAAATTCAAAAACCGCTCTTACTTGTTTTTTAGGATGAAAAATATCAACTAATTTATCGAATCTTTCATCATTTAATTCTGCTATACCAGAATTAGGATTAATCGTAGCAAATGGATAATTTGCTGCTTCTACTTGCGAATTAGTAATGGCATTAAATAAAGTTGATTTTCCTACATTAGGTAAACCAACAATTCCCGCTGTTAAAGACATAAAAAAACACCTCTAAATCTTTCTTCATCCATTATGTTAGCATTTTTTTTATAATATTGTTATTTTTCTTTTAAAATTTTTAAAGAATTATTTTTTATAACATTAAAAGAGGATATTAATCCAATAATAATTGCTAACATAAAACTAGTTAAACCAATAGCAAAAATCATTTTAAAGAAAGAAAGAAAAGAAAAATATTTTAAAGTTTTAAATAATTGATATTCAATAAGTAATGAACTAATAAACAAGGAAACTATTGAATACATTAAGGCTTTAAAACCAATAAAAAATGAAAATAATAAGTATAATTTTATAATGGATGTTTTATCAATTCCTAAAGTTAATAATAATCCCATTTGTTTTCTATTTTCTAAAATAAATAGATAGATAGTAATTATATTCATTAATATTGAACTAATAATAGCCATACTGGATAAAATAATTAATCCTTTTTGGATATAATCAAGGAGTAAATATAAATCATTAATAATGTCTTGATTAGGATTTAAAATAAGATAATCATCAATTAACTGATTATTAAAATTATTTACTAAACAATATGTTGGTAAAACACTCTCATAATTATAAGAAAAATTATCAACATAAAAATTACTGAGCCACATTTTATCTCCATAAAGAAAGAATTTATCTTCTTGATTTGTTATACCTACTATTTTTAATGGGCAATATACAAAATAATTTTGATACATTTGTTTATTTAAAAAAGTGTCTTTTATTGTTAAAAAATAAATAGTTTGATTAATAATTTCTTCTAAAGGTTTATTAAATAAAGTTTGAGCAATCTTATTTGAAATAACAATTTCTTGATAAGAAATACTTTTTCTTCCATATAAAATATCAATATTTTCATAAATATCAAAAAAGATATTATTTTCAGATAGTAATTTTGAAATTCCACCATAGACAAAATCACCATCAAAAGTTAAATAATTAATATTATTTTCTGAAAAAGTTAATTCATCAATTAAAGAAATTACTTCATTTTCATTTTTTAATAAAAATGTTAAATTAGCAAAACTACTAACTAACAATTTATCATATGTAAAATAGATATTGTTATTTGCTAAAAAATAATTTTTTAAATTTTCATTTAAATAAGAAAAAGATAAATGATCACTATTTTGTTTAGTAACATAAATTTTATTTTTATCGATAAATTCAAAATATAAACTATCATATTTTTCATATAATTTATTAATAAGATTTAAACCATTTTCTGTTTCAAAACAATATATTTTTTTTAAAGTCCAAGGTAAATTATCCCCTCCAATTAAATCAAAAGAAGTCTTTAAAAACATTCTTTCTTCAAAAATATATTCATTCCATTTATTATTTAATTGATAAATAGATAAATTATCTCCCATGATAAAATGATTAACATCTAAATAAACTTGATCTTGATAAGACCAATTAGGATTATTAACATGCAAAATAAAATTTAAGGGTCTATTTTCTAAATAATGAGTTAAACTCGAAAGAGAATTATTAATATTAAGATTTTGACAAATTCTTTTTAAATCTTTTTCTCTTAAAGATAAAATCATTTCTTCATCAGTAATTGGCTTTGTTATTTTAGGATAAACTACCTCTTCACCATTTAATAACTTATAATCATTAATACTATTTAAAGATAATTCACTAAAAGGCACACTATAAGTATCAAGTTGCAAAGTAAAATAATTATCTAAAAACATATTTTCAAAATTACTCAAATAATAAGTACGGATATTTTTTATTTCAGAAAATTCATTTTTAATATCTAGTAAAACACTTTCTTCACAAGCATATTTTTCTTTAAAAGTTTCTTCTTGTTTAAGCTTTATAATCTTTTGATTTTGATTAATTGATGATAATAAACTAGTTTCAATACTTTTACTAACATTAGAGGTAATTAAAAAAGTAATTCCTAAACATGTTAAGCCAAGACTTACAGCAAGATAAGAAATCATTGATCTAATTTTTTTGGCTTTTAAATTACTTTTCACAAAAGAAAACATTACTTTAAAATTTAAAAAATTATTTATTTTTTTAATTTTGCATTCTTTATTTGTTTGTTTTTGCTTAATAAGTTTAATTTTTTTATCTTCAATAGAATATATACTATCCGCATATTTAGTTAAAATTTCTTCTTCATGACTAACACAAATTACTAATTTATCTTTAGATATCTTTTTTAACAAAGCCATTATTTCCTCTTTACTAGAATGATCTAAAGGTGAAGTTAATTCATCACATATTAAAACAGGTTGCTCGTTAAATAAAGCTCTTGCTAAAGATAACCGTTGCTTTTCTCCTCCTGATAAAGTATTAACAATTTGATCTAAACTAACTTTTAAATTAACTAAAGATAACATTTTTTTTACTTTTTTTTCATTTTCATAATTTCTTGATAAAGAAAAACAAATATTATCAAAAACAGTTAATAAATTAAATAAAATAGGCGTTTGAAAAACATAAGAAAAATTTTGATATCGAAATTTTTCTTTATTTTTAATATTTTTTAAATTAATGCTATTATAATAAACTTCTCCTTCATATTCTTCATCCAATAAAGAAATAATATTTAATAAAGTTGATTTACCTGTTCCTGATTTTCCACATAAGCCAATTAAACCACTTTTTAAAGATAATGTTATATTATCTAAAACCACTAGATCCTTATATCTTTTAGTAACATTTTTTAATTCTATCATATTAGTCCTCCCTCATTATTGATGTTATTTCTTGTTTAAAGAATATTTTTAAAGGAATTTGACTAATGAAACTTATAAGTAAAAACAAACCAAATACTACTAAAAACACATCATAATTTGAAAAAAAGATTTTTTTTGGAAAGATTAAAAAGTTTTCAAAAGGTAAGTATCGATATATTATTTTATTAATTACTTTTAACAAAGGATTAATTATTAAAAAAGAAAATATAATTGAAGATAGAACAATTAAATAATT